>JAGXAF010000044.1 GCA_018971675.1 Bradyrhizobium sp. | reverse complement strand
AATCCATATTATTGTTGCGGATCGTTGCGGCCGTGACCCCGCCGGCGTGACCGGGCGATTCAGTAAAACGCCGGCGCCCGGTGGCGTGTTCCTGTCGGGCGCGTCGCTCCGGCTTTCCCGCTCTTTTCCCGCAGGTGTGGCGCTCAATCAGGACGATCGAGTTGGGCCACCGGCATCTTGATGGCGTTGGCGCGCGGATTATCCTTGCGATTGAGCATCTGCTTCAGATAGGCGACGTTTGCGGCCGCCTCGTCCGGCGGCAGATCGGCCTTCACGATGCTTTCGGCCTCGGCAAAGCGGCCTTGCAGCCCCACCACCAGTCCGAGATTCTGCCGCACCCGCGTATCGGCGCGGCCGCTGTTGTAGGCCTGGCGCAGCGTCTCTTCCGCCTTCGGCAGGTCCTTCGACAGCATGTAGGACAGTCCGAGATTGGATAGCACCGACGGCTCGCCGGGCACCATCTTCAGGGCACTGGCATAGTAGGCACGCGCCTCGTCATGGCGACCGAGTTGATCCAACGCGGCGCCCTGCGCCGAAAGAATCCGCCAGTCGGGATTGTCCGGCGTATGCGCGCGGGAGAGCACGTCGAACGCCATCTGGAAATTGCCGTTGTCGGCCAGCGCCCGGCCGTAAGCCGCCAGCAGGGCTTTGTTGCCGGGATGGCCGAGGGTGGCCTGCTCAAGCACAGCGGCCGCCTGCGCCCGCTGCCCGGTGGCCCGCAGCGCCTGACCATAGGCCAGCGCCACGTCGGCGTCCTTGGGGTTAGCGCGGTAGCGCTCGCCGTAGACCTCCACGGCGTGGCGCGGATCAGCATCGGCAGCGGCCACGCTCTTCGATCCCAGCGAGCCCGTGATGTCGGACGTGGTCTGACAACCACAGAGCCCGACGGCGAACATCGTCACGACGGCCGCGGACGCCAAATGCCGGGCAAGGCGGGACTGCTGGAGCATGGCACTTTGACTCACGAATGGATCAGGCTGAATGCGCCAGAAATAAAGTGTTAACCCTAATGGTTGGTTAATTGACCGGTTTTAAAAGCCCGCGAAGGGTGCGATAGGTCGTACCGCCCCACGCAAGACCGGAAAGACGCATGCACTCCGTATTCGAGACCGCGCCCGCCAGTCCGGCCATTCCGATCACGTTCGCGACCACGACCACCTGGCCCGCGATCCGCGACGGGCTTGCCGCACCGGCCCGGCAGTTTGCGCTCGCCAGCGAGTTTGCGGCAAAGCCAGGCAAATGCCTGATCCTGCCGTCGGCCGACGGCCAGATTGCACAGGTCATTTTCGGCCTTGAGGAAGAAGACGCCAAATCGCGCGACCGATTCCGGCCCGGCGCCTTGCCGGACCTGCTGCCACCCGGCACCTATCGTTTCGCCAACGCGCCGTACGATAGCCGTCTCGCCACCCTCGCCTTTGCGCTCGGCAGCTATCGTTTCAGCCGCTACCGCAAGGCGGAAGCGCCTGATGTCAAACTGGTGCCGCCTGACGACGTCGATGCCGGCGACATCGCTCGCATGACCGAGGCCGCGGTGCTGGCGCGCGATCTCATCAACACGCCGTCCAACGACATGGGGCCCGAAGAACTGGCGCAGGCCGCGCAGGTACTGGCAACGCGCTTCGGCGCCAGCTTCAACTGCATTGTCGGCGACGAGCTGCCGCGGCGGAATTTTCCGCTGATTCATGCGGTCGGCATGGCCTCGCCGCGCGCCCCGCGCCTGATCGATATCGGCTGGGGCGATCCCTCCCATCCCAAAGTGACCTTGGTCGGCAAGGGCGTCTGCTTCGACACCGGCGGGCTGGACCTGAAACCCTCCAGCGGCATGCTGATCATGAAGAAGGACATGGGCGGCGCAGCCAACGTGCTGGCGCTGGCACTGATGGTGATGGATGCGAAGCTCAAGGTGCGACTGCGGGTCCTGATCCCCGCGGTCGAGAACGCGGTCGCTGGCAACGCGTTCCGCCCGCTCGACATCTTCACATCGCGCAAGGGCCTGACGGTGGAGATCGGCAACACCGACGCCGAGGGCCGGCTGGTGCTGGCCGATGCGCTGGCGCTGGCCGACGAAGAGAGGCCGGATCTACTGGTCGATCTGGGCACCCTGACCGGCGCCGCCCGTGTGGCGCTGGGGCCGGATTTACCACCCTTTTACACCAGTGACGAGACGCTGGCGCTCGACATCGCGCGTCTGGCGCAACAGGAGAACGATCCGTTGTGGCGATTGCCGCTATGGCCGGCCTACGACGCCTGGCTCGATTCCAAGGTCGCCGACATCAACAACGCGCCGTCCGGCGGGTTTGCGGGCTCGATCACCTGCGCCCTGTTCCTGCAGCGTTTCGTCGAAGCCGCGAAAAGCTGGCTGCATGTCGACATCTACGGCTGGACGCCATCGGCCAAGCCGGCGCGACCCGAAGGCGGCGAATGCCAGGCCGCTCGCGCGATCTACAAATATCTGAGCGAACGCTATGGATGACCCGCGCCTGACCCCGGCGCGGCCCGACCTCGCCGCGAAATATCTCGAAGGCAAGGTCAACGCCACCCGTTATGTGGAGGGCGAAACCTTCGAGGTGATCGACGCCATTGCGCCGGTGCGCGCCGCGCCGTCTTCCGATGCAGAGCAGATGACGCAGGCGCTCAAGGGCGAACGCGCAACCATCTATGACCGCACCGTCGAGGGCTGGGCCTGGGGCCAGCTCGACAGCGACGGCTATGTCGGCTGGCTTCCCGATTCGTCGCTGGCGAAACCGCAGGCGGCGCCAACCCACAAGGTCATGGCGATCCGGACATTTGCCTTTCCCGGCCCTTCGATCAAGCTGCCGCCGGTGCACACGCTGGTGATGGGCTCGGTGCTGACGGTGACGCGTGTCGAGGGCGCCTTTGCCATCAGCCGTGAGGGCTGGTACCTGCCACGGCAGCATCTGGGTTCGCTCGATCATTTCGAGAAGGACTTTGTCACGGTAGCCGAACGCTTCGTCGGCACGCCCTATCTATGGGGCGGCAAGAGCAGTCTTGGCATCGATTGTTCCGGCCTCGTGCAGATGGCATTAAGCGCGACGGGCATCGGCTGCCCGCGCGACAGCGATATGCAGCAGGATAGACTCGGCCGCGACGTCGATCTCGCGCAGTCGGACCGATTGCAACGCGGCGATCTGATTTTCTGGAAGGGTCATGTCGCGATCGTGCGCGATGCGGCCACGATTGTTCACGCCAACGCGCATCATATGGCGACCGCGATCGAGAACACCGCCGATGCCATTGCGCGCATCAAGTCCGCCGGCAGCGAAATCGTGGCGATCAAGCGGCTCTAATTTAGATTCTTGTTTTGGCGCGTTTTCCTTACGCGAACCGGTATCCACCCACGGATCAAGTCCGAGGGCATGCTTCGCTCGAAAACGCTCTAATCGGCGACAGCACCGCCCGGGGCAGCTTCCTGCCGGAACGCCGCCGCGAACAGCGCGCGGGTATAGTCGGTCTTCGGATTCCTGAACAGCTCGGCCGCTGCGCCCTCCTCCACCACCTTGCCGTGGCGCATCACGATGAGGTGGCTGGCCAGAGAAGCGACCACGCGCAAATCGTGTGAGATGAACATGTAGGTCAGATCGCGCTTGCGCTGCAACTCGCGCAGCAGATCGACCATCTGCGCCTGAAACAGCATATCGAGCGCGCTGGTCGGCTCATCCAGCACCACGAAACTGGGCTCCAGCACCACGGCCCGCGCGATACTGATGCGCTGCCGCTGGCCGCCGGAGAATTCGTGCGGATATCGAAACCGCGTCGCCGGATCGAGGCCAACCTCTTTCAGCGCCCTGACGACCCGCGCCTCGCGCTCGGTTTCCGAAAGCGCGTGCTGATGCACCGTGAGGCCTTCGGCGATGATGTCGCCGACCGACATCCGCGGGCTCAGCGCGCCGAACGGATCCTGAAACACGATCTGCATGTCGCGGCGGAACGGCCGCATCGCCTTGAAGCGCAGGCCCTGGATATCCTTGCCCAGGAACACGATCGGTCCGTTCGAGGAGATCAGCCGCAACAGTGCCATCCCCAGCGTGGTCTTGCCGGAACCGGACTCCCCGACCACGCCGAGCGTCTCGCCCTTGCGCACCGAGAGGCTGATGCCGTCGACCGCCTTGATATGCCCGACCGTACTGCGCAGCAGTCCACGCTTGACCGGAAACCAGACCTTCAGCTCATTGGTCGAAATCACCGCCGGCGATTCCGGGCGCGGCGGCGCTGGATCTGGCTTCGGCTCCGCCGCCAGCAGCGCGCGGGTATAGGGATGCTTCGGCGCCGTGAACACCTGCTCGACCGGTCCCTTCTCGACGATCTTGCCATTGTTCATGACGCAAACGACGTCGGCGATGCGGCGGACGATGCCGAGATCGTGGGTAATGAACAACAGGCTCATGCCGAGCCGTGCACGGATCTCGGCGAGCAACGCCAGTATCTGCGCCTGCACGGTGACATCGAGCGCCGTGGTCGGCTCATCCGCGATCAACAGATCCGGCTCGTTGGCCAGCGCCATCGCGATCATCACGCGCTGGCGCTGGCCGCCCGACAATTGATGCGGATAGCTCGCCAGCCGCGTCTCCGGCTCGGGGATTCCGACCTGGGTCAGCAGTTCCAGCGTGCGCGCCCGCGCTTTTGGTCCACGGACGCCGCTGTGCAGTTGCAGGATCTCGCCGATCTGCGCCTCGACCGTATGCAGCGGGTTGAGCGAGGTCATCGGCTCCTGGAAGATGATCGAGATGTCATTGCCGCGGATGCCACGAATCTCGCGCTCGGGCATGCCGATCAGTTCGCGGCCCTTGAAATGGATGCTGCCCGACGGATGCGACGCTGCCGGATAGGGCAGCAATTTCAGGATCGATAGCGCGCTTACCGATTTTCCCGAGCCCGATTCACCGACCAGCGCCACGCACTCGCCGCGCCTGATCTCGAAGGAAATCCGGTCGACCGCGACCGACACGCCGCTCGGCTGGTGAAACGCCACCGAGAGGTCGCGAACGTCGAGCAGGGGCTGATTGACGGCGTCCATAGGCTTGCGATCTCCTACCGGAACGACTTGCGGGGATCGAATGCATCGCGCACAGCCTCGCCGATGAAGATCAGCAGCGACAGCATGATCGCGACGGCGAAGAATCCGGTGAAGCCGAGCCAGGGCGCCTGGACGTTGGCCTTGCCCTGCGACAGCAGTTCGCCCAGCGAGGGCGACCCTGGCGGCAACCCGAAGCCGAGAAAGTCAAGCGCGGTCAGCGTCATCACCGAAGAGGAGACGATGAACGGCAGGAACGTCATGGTCGCCACCATGGCGTTCGGCAGCAGATGCCGGAACATGATGACGGCATTGGATACGCCGAGCGCGCGCGCCGCCATGATGTATTCGAAGTTGCGGCCGCGCAGGAATTCCGCCCGGACCAGGCCGACCAGCGATACCCAGGAAAACAGCAGGAGGATTCCAAGCAGCACGAAGAAGCCGGGCGTCAGTACCGAGGACAGGATCAGCAGCAGATACAGCGAGGGAATCGCGTTCCAGACCTCGATCAGGCGTTGGAAACCCAGATCGATCCAGCCGCCGAAATAGCCTTGCACACCGCCGGCGGCGATGCCGATGATCGAGGAAATGATGGTCAGGGCCAGACCAAACAGCACCGAGATGCGAAAGCCGTAGATCAGGCGCGCAACCACGTCGCGGCCCTGGTCGTCGGTGCCGAGCCAGTTGTATTCGAGGTCGCGGCAGCCCTTCAGGCCTAGCTTCTGCACCACATCCTTGCACTGGTCTTCGGTCAGGAGCCAGGTCGGTTTCGACGGCGCGGGCGTCGGCAGGTCAAGATTGTGCGTGTCGTAGGAATAGCGGATCGGCGGCCAGACGATGCTGCCGCCCTTGTCCGCGATCAGCTTCTGCAGATAGGGATCGCGATAATCCGCGGCGGTCTGGAAGTCGCCCCCGAACGTGGTTTCGGGGTAAGCAACAAAGACCGGGAAATACAGATGGCCGTCGAATCTGACCAGCAACGGCCGATCGTTGGCGATGAATTCGGCGAACAGCGAGATGAAAAACAGGATCAGGAAGATCCAGAACGACCAGTAGCCCCTGCGGTTCGATTTGAAATTCTGCCAGCGGCGGCGGTTGAGCGGCGACGGGCTGAAACGACGGCGCGTCATCGGCACCGCTTCGCCGAGCGGCGATTGCGTCGAAGTCTCGACCGGCAGCGGCGCGATATCGTCCATCAGGCTTCCCGTGTCTCGAAATCGATCCGCGGATCGACCCACATATAGGCGAGGTCCGAGATCAGGTTGACCACCAGACCGACCAGGGAAAAGATGAACAGCGTCCCGAACACGACGGGATAATCGCGGTTCAACACGCTTTCGAACCCGAGCAAGCCCAGTCCGTCCAGCGAGAAAATGGTCTCGATAAGCAGCGAGCCGGAAAAGAACGCGTGGATGAAGGCGCCGGGAAAGCCCGCGATCACGATCAGCATAGCGTTGCGGAACACGTGATTGTACAGCACCTGACGCTCGCTGCAGCCCTTGGCGCGCGCGGTCATCACGTACTGCTTGCGGATTTCGTCGAGAAACGAATTCTTGGTCAACAGCGTCATGGTCGCGAATGCGCTGAGCGCCATCGAGATCAGCGGCAGCGTGATGTGCCAGAAATAATCGATGATCTTCCAGTACCACGGGAATTGCGACCAGCCGTCCGAGGTCAGGCCGCGCAGCGGGAAGATGTTGAGGAACGAGCCGCCGGCGAACAGGATGATCAGCAGGATCGCGAACAGGAACCCGGGAATCGCAAATCCGATGATGATCACGGCCGAGGTCCAGGTGTCGAACTTCGATCCGTCCCGTACCGCCTTGCGGATGCCGAGCGGGATCGAGATCAGATAGGTCAAAAGCGTCATCCAGATGCCGAGCGACATCGAGACCGGCAGCTTCTCCTTGATCAATTGCAGCACGCTGACGTCGCGAAAGTAGCTCTTGCCGAAATCGAAGCGCGAGAAATTCCACACCATCAGCGCGAAGCGCTCCGGCGCCGGTTTGTCGAAGCCGAACTGCTTTTCAAGGCTCTTGATGAAATCGGGATCGAGCCCCTGCGCGCCGCGATATTTCGACCCGACGGCATTGCCGGACGCTCCGGCTGGAGCGCGCGGGCTGAAATCGCCACCGCCTCCCGAAATCCTCGAAGTGCCGCCGGTGTCGGCTCCGCTGAGCTGCGCGATCACGCGCTCCACCGGGCCCCCGGGAGCGAACTGCACCACCACAAAGGACACGAACAGGATTCCGAGCAGCGTCGGAATCATCAAGAGGATGCGGCGGGCGATGTAGGCGCTCATGAACTACTTTGTCTGCTCGAATTTCGCGGCCTTGGCGGCGTCGTACCACCAGTTCTCGGGAGCGCCGACCCCTTGCGCGTATTTCGGCGGCTTTGCCGGATGGCTGAACAGATCCCAGTAAGCGATGGGGTGCGCCGCGCGATACCATTGCGGCACCCAATAGCGGCCAGCCCGGAACACCCGGTCGAGGGCGCGGCATGCGCTGGTCAAATCCGCTCGCGTCTCTGCGGCAATGGCCCTTTCAATCAGCGCGTCGATCGCGGGGCTGGCGACGCCGGCCAGATTGTACGAGCCTTTGGTCGCGGCCGCCTGCGAGGAAAAATACGGACGCAGGCTGTCGCCCGGCGTCGCGGACATGCTCAAGCGCTCGACCGTGATGTCGAAATCAAATGCCTCCACGCGCGCGCGGTATTGCACGGCGTCGATCAGCCGGATGCCGGCATCGATTCCGATCTGGCCGAGATTCTTGATGAAGGTGGCGTGATGTGGCTGGAATGTCGGCTCATCGAGCAGGAATTCAACCTTGAAAACCTCGCCGTTCGGCAACCGCCGCTTGCTGTCCTTGACGATATATCCGGCGTCGTTGAGCAATTGCACAGCCTTGCGCAACAAGGCCCTGTCCTGCCCCGAGCCATCCGATACCGGAGGGACATAGGGCTCGCCGAATACATCGTCGGGCACCTGGCCGCGAAACGGTTCCAGCAGCTTGAGTTCTTCCGGCGACGGAAGCCCGACTGCCACCATGTCCGAATTCTGGAATGGCGAGACCGTGCGTTTGTAGGCGCCGTACATGACGGTCTTGTTGGTCCATTCGAAATCGAATGCATTGATGATCGCTTCGCGGACCCGCGGGTCCTTGAACTGCTCGCGCCGGGTATTGAAGAACCAGCCCTGGCCTCCCGAGGGCGTTTCATCCGGCAAGGTTTCGAGCCTGACGCGGCCATCCTTGACCGCCGCGAAATCGTAGCGTGTCGCCCAGATCCGAGCGGTAAATTCCTCGCGGAACAAATAATTCTTGCCGGTGAAGCCCTCGAAAGCGACATCGCGGTCGCGATAGAACTCGTAGCGCACGGTGTCGAAATTGTAACTGCCGTGATTGACCGCAAGGTCGGCGGCCCACCAGTCCCTGACCCGGTCGTACTCGATGTAGCGATTGACCTCGAATTTTCCGACCTTGTACGGCCCCGATCCCAGCGGCGTATCCAGCGTCGATTCGTCGAACGGCCGGGTCGCATAGTAGGTCTTGGAAAAAATCGGCAGGCTCGCGACGAAGAGCGGCACGTCGCGGGCGCGTTTTTCGGCAAACGTGACCACCAATGTCGCGTCGTCGGGCGCCTCGGCCTTCAACATGTCGCGCAATTGCACCACGATCAGCGGGTGACCTTTCTCCTTCAATGCCGTCAATGAAAAGGCTGCATCATGCGCCGTTAATCTGGAGCCGTCGTGGAAGCGGGCTTCCGGCCGCATGGTGAAACGATAGACCAGCTTGTCCGGGGATATCTGCACCGACTTCGCCGCGAAACCATACATCGCGTCCGGCTCGTCAAGCGCGCGCGCCATCAGCGTCACGAAGGTCATGTCCATGCCCTGCGCGCCTTCTCCCTTGAGAATGTAGGCGTTGAGCGAGTTGAACGTGAAGAACGACTGATTGAATGCACGAGCGGAAGGTATCAGTGAAAACAATCCCCCCTTGGGGGCTGCGGTATTCACATAGTCGAAATGCTGGAAATCGGCCGGATACTTCAGGTCGCCGAACACCGATATGCCGTGAACGCCAGCCTCCACGTCGGCAATCGCGGGACGAAACTGCGTTGCGCTTAACAGACCGGCGCCCAGACCGAGCACGTGCCGGCGGGAGAGCGAAGCCGTACCAAATGGCTTTTTCAAGAGCGTCCACCTGTCTTCGCCGCTTTGTCAGCGTCCCACCACCACAGGAACGGCAGCCCGGAGCGGCCGTATTTCGGCAGCGGCTCGGCATGGCTGAAGCGGTCCCACAGCGCATAGCGCGAGAACCCATAGGTAAATTGCGGAACGACATAGAAATTCCAGAGCAGCACGCGATCGAGCGCCCTGGTCGCGGCCACGAGGCCGGCGCGGTCCTTGGCGAAGATGACCTTGTCGATCAGCACGTCGATGGCGGGGTTCTTGATGCCGATGGTGTTTTTCGAACCAGGCTGATCCGCGGTCTGCGATCCCCAATATTCGCGCTGCTCGTTGCCCGGCGACAACGACTCGGCCCAGACGTCGATGATGATGTCGAAATCGAAACTGCGCAGCCGGTTTTCATACTGCGCATTGTCAACGATGCGGATCGAGGCGGCAATGCCGAGGCGCTCCAGCGACGGCTTGAAGAACAATCCGATGCGCTCGCCCGGCGGATCCTCGACCAGGATTTCGACGGTGACCGGTTTGCCCGCGGCGTCCACCAGCTTGGCGTTGCGGATCGAATAACCTGCTTCCTTGAGCAGCCTGGTCGCCTCGCGCAGATTAGCGCGCACAGCTTCCGGATTGCCGCCGACCGGATTTGTATAGGCCGTGGTGAAGACCTCCGGCGGAACCTTGTCGCGCACGGTCTCGAGGATCTCAAGCTCCGGCCCTTCCGGCAAGCCCGAACAGGCCAACTCCGTTCCGTCGAAGTAGCTGCTGATGCGTTTGTACTGTCCGTAGAACAGTTGCTTGTTCATTTCCTCGAAGTCGAACGCGTAGTTGAACGCACGGCGCAGCCTCGCGTCCTTGAACTGCTCGCGGCGCAGGTTGAGCACGAAGCCTTGCATCCGGCCGGAATCGTTGATCGGAAATTCCTGCTTCACCACGCGCTTGTCGGCGACCGCCGGGAAGTCATACGCCGTCGCCCATTGCTTGGCGGAATTCTCGGCGATCCAGTCGGCCTGATCGGCCTTGAAGGCCTCAAGCGCGACGAGGTTGTCGCGGAAAAACTCGAAACGCAGTTCATCGAAATTGTTCAGGCCGACCTGGCTGGGCAGCGACGCGCCCCAATAATCCTTCACCCGCTCGAGCTTGACCGATCGAGCAGCCACGAATTCCTTGATGCGGTAGGGACCGGAGCCAAGCGGCGGCTCCAGCGTGGTCGCCGAGATGTCGCGCTTGCGGCCGTTGCTGTCGGTGCCTTCCCAATAATGCTTGGGCAACACCGTCAACTCGCCGACAATGGTGGGCAGTTCGCGATTGCCGGGCGAGTCGAAAGTGAACTTGACGTCGCGGTCGCCAATCTTTTCGGTTTTCACGACGTGGCGATAATAGGAAGCATACGTCGGGCTGTATTGCTTCAGCATCTCAAGCGAGAAGATCACGTCTTCCGGCGTCACCGGCTTGCCGTCGTGCCAACGGGCTTCCTTACGCAGACGATAGGTCACCCAGGAGAAGTCGTCGGGATGCATCGCCGCTTCGGCCAGCAGGCCGTATTCGGTGGTGATTTCATCGAGCGAGCGCGACATCAGGGTTTCATTGATCAGCGCCGCGGGTGGCGCCAGCGAGCCCTTGATACCAGCCACCACGATATTGAAATTGTCGAAGGTGCCGATCGAAATCTGGCGGGCGACGCCGCCTTTCGGCGCAGTTGGATTGACGTAGTCGAAATGTTGGAAGTCGGCGGGATATTTAACGTCGCCGAACAGAGACAGAGCATGGCGCCAGACTGGCTCGCCCGAGCCCGTCTGTGCCTGCGCCGAATCGATGACTGGAACTCCTGCAGCCTTCCCCAAGGCCGGAGCGATCGCGGCAATCGCGCCGCCTTGCAGAAGATGTCGCCGGGTCATTGCCATGCGGGATTCCTGCTGGATCAGAGAAAGCTATTCAGGGCAATATAAGGCAACGGTTCGACCGGATATGTTGCTTTTTGCTAATGAAAAGCACCCGTGACCAGTTTCACTGCGGCGAAACGTCCCGATAACAAGCACGCGAGCCGGACGCGAAGAAGACAGCCGGACCAGATCGGCCATCGATCGCACGAAAGCCATCTGACGATGACGCCTTTACTTTGCCGCCTTCGGCAGCGGAACCGGATTATCCGACAGCATGCGCAGATAAGCGATCACATCGGCGCGTTCGCTATCCTTCTGAATGCCGGCAAAGCCCATGGCGGTGCCGGGAATGAAGGCCTTGGGGTCGGTGATGAACTTATCGAGATCGTCATAGGTCCAGGCGCCGCCCTTGGCCTTCATGGCAGCCGAGAAATTGAACCCGCGCCCCTCGCCCTTCTTGTCGCCGACGATGCCGTAAAGATTAGGGCCGACGCGGTTGGGACCACCCTTCTGGAAAGTGTGGCAGGCCTCGCATTTTTTCGCCGCGACCGCGCCCTTCTCAACGGCTGCGCTTTGCAACAGCGTCTCGATCGATTGGGAGGACGCAGCCTTGGCTTCCTTGCCGGTCGCCGATGCCTCTTCCTTCACGGCGATTGCATAGCCCGGCTTCTCCGGCATCTTGGGAGCGAAGATCGCGCTGGCCGCGAGGTTCATCACCAGCAGGACAAGGCAGGCGCCCAGAACGGCGCCGATAATTTTATTGGGTAAGGAGTCCATTCGGATAAAGCTCCTGGCCGCGTCCCGGGAGGCCTGAGATATCGGTTTGCCCCTCCTCTGGCAATCCGTATAAATGCGTCGATTTTCGAGCCATCCCACTTCATTCCCGGCCCTTGTCGAGCCGGCCCGGATCGCTTCGCCGATGCCCGAGACGCGCACTTTGGTGCTGATCCCCGCCCGCATGGCCGCCAGCCGCCTGCCGGGTAAGCCGCTGTTGGACATTGCCGGCCTGCCGATGATCGTCCATGTCCTGCGCCGCGCCGAAGCCGCGAAAATCGGCCGCGTCGCGGTCGCCACCGACACGGCCGAGATCGCCGATGTGGTGAAATCCCACGGCGGCGAGGCGGTCATGACCCGAACCGACCACCCCTCCGGTTCGGACCGGATCTACGAGGCGCTGGGCAAGCTCGACCCCCGCGGCGAGGCCGAAATCGTCATCAATCTGCAAGGTGATTTTCCAACCATCCGCCCCGACAATATCCGCAGCGTGCTGGCTCCGCTTTCCGAGCCCGCGGTCGATATCGCGACGCTCGCCGCCGAAATCCACACCGAGGAGGAGTACACCAATCCAAATGTCGTGAAGGCGGTCGGCGCGCTGATCAGCCCGGGGCGAATGCGCGCGCTGTACTTCACCCGCGCCGCGGCCCCTCACGGCACCGGGCCGCGCTATCACCATATCGGCCTTTATGCCTATCGCCGCGCGGCGCTCGAGCGCTTCGTCGGGCTGCCCCCCTCGCCGCTGGAACTGCAGGAGAAACTGGAGCAGCTTCGCGCGCTGGAAGCCGGGATGCGGATAGATATCGCCGTGGTCGACACGGTGCCGCGCGGGGTCGATACGCCACCCGATCTGGAAACCGCCCGTCGTATCCTGGCGCCACTGGCGAAAACCTGAACGGCTGCTACAAGGCGGCATGAGCAACACACCAGCCATGAAAATCGCATTCCAGGGCGAGCCGGGCGCCAATTCCCACATCGCCGTCGTCAACGCCTATCCTGGCGCCGAGCCGATGCCCTGCCCGACCTTCGAGGACGCGCTGGCCGCGATCGCCACCGGCGAAGCCGACCTCGGCATGATCCCGATCGAGAACTCGGTGGCCGGCCGGGTCGCCGACATCCATCATTTGCTGCCGCGATCCGGCCTGTTCATCGTTGGCGAATGGTTCGAGCCGATCCATCACCAGCTGATGGCCCCGCGCGGCGCCAGGCTCGACGGCATCAAGACCGTCGAGAGCCATGTCCACGCGCTGGGCCAGTGCCGCCGCATCATCCGCAAGCTCGGCATCAGGCCGATCGTGTCGGGCGACACGGCGGGCAGCGCCCGCATCGTTGCCGAGCGCGGCGACCATAGCTGCGCCTCGATCGCCTCGCGGCTGGCCGCCGAGATCTACGGCCTCGATATCCTGGCGGAAAACGTCGAGGACGAGACCCACAACACCACCCGCTTCGTGGTGCTGGCGCGCGAGCCGAAATGGGCCGCCCAGGGATCGGGACCACTGGTCACCACCTTCGTATTCCGGGTCCGCAACCTGCCGGCGGCGCTCTACAAGGCGATGGGCGGTTTTGCGACCAATGGCGTCAACATGACCAAGCTCGAAAGCTACATGGTCGACGGCAATTTCTTCGCCACCGAATTCTATGCCGACGTCGAGGGCCACCCCGAGGACAAGAATCTCGCCTTTGCGCTTGAGGAATTGAAATTCTTCTCGCGCGAATTCCGCATCGTCGGCGTCTATCCCGGCCATCCCTTCCGCGCCACCTTTAGCGAGCAGCGGGAGTGAGATGGCGCGGGGCAATTCGGTTCAGGCCGCCTCCTGGCTGCCGAGGCCGAACCCTCCGCGAGCAGGCGCGGCCCCCACGGATACGAGCCAAAAAGTGGGATAAACATTGACAGATGACTGTATTTACCTATTGCCCAATCGGGCCGGCCCAGTGACCTCAACCCAGATTTCCGAAAATCCTTCATAAAATGCTTATATTCCTGCCAATAGCTAGCAAATGGCCCATGCCAATCCAGCCCGCCATCTGTCATGATCCGATGTTTAGCCTATCTCCACATGAAAATTGGGCAATTTCCCACAAGTAGTGGGCTGTTTGAGCGGCCACGTTTGGCGTATTTTAGGGCAATGCAACTAAAAGCCGACGTTAGTATTGCGGAAGCGGAGTTTGCGTCGCCATGACGGAAGTGACACCCCCCACGACCGATGGGCAGGGCGTGCTGAAATCGCCCGCGATTTCCTTTGAGTTCTTTCCGCCGAAGACCGAGGAGATGGAGAAGAACCTGTGGGGGACCATCAACCGGCTGGCGCCGCTGTCGCCCAACTTTGTCTCGGTGACCTATGGCGCCGGCGGTTCGACGCGCGAGCGCACCCATTCCACCATCGCCCGCATCCTCGCCGAGACCCGTCTGATCCCGGCCGCGCATCTGACCTGCGTCAACGCCCCGCGCGGCGAGATCGACGACGTGGTGGCGCGCTATCACGACGTCGGCGTCCGCCACATCGTCGCCCTGCGCGGCGATCCCACCACCGGGATCGGCACCGCCTATGTCGCCCATCCCGATGGCTACCAGACCTCGGCCGAACTGGTGGCCAGTATCAGGAGGCGTTATCCCGACATCGAGGTTTCGGTGTCCGCCTATCCGGAGAAGCATCCGGAGAGCGCCGATTTCGACGCCGACATCGACATGCTCAAGGCCAAGGTCGATGCCGGCGCCAGCCGCGCCATCACCCAAGTGTTCTTCGATAACGACCTTTACTTCCGCTACCTCGACCGCGTGCGCAAGCGCGGCATCGATATTCCCGTCGTGCCCGGCATCATGCCGATGCACAATTTCAAGCAGGCACGCGGCTTCGTGACCCGCGCCGGCACCACGGTGCCGGACTGGCTTGCGGAAAAATTCGAAGGCCTCGACGACGATCCGGAGACCCGCAAGCTGGTCGCGGCGACGGTCGCCGCCGGCCAGGTGCAGAAGCTTGCCAAGCACGGCGTCAGCACCTTCCATTTCTACACCATGAACCGCGCGGATCTCGTATTCGCCATCAGCCACCTGCTCGGCATTCGCCCGCAGGGCGCACAGAAAGCCGCCTGACCGATGACCGTCACCCCTTCTCCAAAACGGACCGCGCTGCTCGCGGCAGCCCGCGAGCGCATCCTGGTGCTCGACGGCGCCATGGGCACCATGATCCAGGGCCTCGAATTCGACGAGGCGGCGTTTCGCGGCGAACGTTTTGCGGATTTCCATCGCGACGTCAGGGGCAACAACGACCTGTTGATCCTGACCCAGCCAAAGGCGATCGAGGACATCCACGCCGAATATCTGCGCGCGGGCGCCGACATCGTCGCCACCAACACCTTCTCTTCCACCTCGATCGCGCAGGCCGACTACGACCTCTCCGATCTGGCGTATGAACTGAACCTCGAAGGCGCCAGGCTCGCCCGCAATGCCGCGACCCGCGTTACCGCCGAGGACGGCAAGCCGCGGTTTGTCGCCGGCGCGATCGGCCCGACCAACCGTACCGCCTCGATCTCCCCCGACGTCTCCAACCCCGGCTTCCGCGCCGTCACCTTCGACGATCTGCGCGCGGCCTATGGCGACCAGATCAAGGGCTTGCTCGACGGTGGCGTCGACCTGCTGCTGGTCGAGACCATCTTCGACACGCTGAACGCCAAGGCGGCACTCTACGCCATCGCCGAGATCATCGAAGAGCGCGACATCGACGTGCCCGTGATGATTTCCGGCACCATCACCGACAAGTCCGGCCGCCTGCTGTCGGGACAATTGCCCGAGGCGTTCTGGAATTCGGTGCGCCACGCCAGGCCCATCACCATCGGCTTCAACTGCGCGCTCGGCGCTGCGGATCTGCGCGCCCATATCGCTGACATTGGCCGCGTCGCCGATACGCTGGTATGCGCCTATCCGAACGCCGGCCTGCCCAACGAATTCGGCCAGTACGACGAAAGCCCGGAATACATGGCCCGGCTGGTCGGCGAATTCGCGCAAGCCGGCCTCGTCAACATCGTCGGCGGCTGCTGCGGCACCACGCCCGGCCATATCGCGGCGATCGCGGCGGCGGTCGCGCCGCACAAGCCGCGCATCGTTCCGGTGATCGAGCCGCGGCTGCGGCTCTCCGGCCTCGAGCCGTTCGAACTCACGCCGGCTATCCCCTTTGTCAATGTCGGCGAACGCACCAATGTCACCGGCTCGGCCCGCTTCCGCAAGCTGATCACCGCCGGCGACTACACCGCCGCGCTGCAGGTCGCGCGCGACCAGGTCGAAAACGGCGCCCAGATCATCGACGTCAACATGGACGAGGGCCTGCTCGATTCCGAGGCCGCGATGGTGACGTTCCTCAACCTCGTCGCCGCCGAGCCCGACATCGCCCGCGTTCCGGTGATGGTGGATTCCTCCAAATTCGCCGTGATCGAAGCCGGCCTGAAATGCCTCCAGGGCAAGCCGGTGGTGAACTCGATCTCGATGAAGGAAGGCGAGGAGAAGTTCATCCACGAGGCCAAAATCGCCCGCCGCCATGGCGCCGCCGTCGTGGTGATGGCGTTCGACGAGGCGGGACAGGCCGACACCTTTGCGCGCAAGACCGAAATCTGCAAGCGCGCCTATGACATCCTGGTCGGCCAGGTGGATTTCCCGCCGGAGGATATCATCTTCGACCCGAACATTTTCGCCATAGCCACCGGGCTCGAGGAGCACAACAATTACGGCGTCGATTTCATCGAGGCGACGCGCTGGATCCGTCAGAACCTGCCGCACGCCCATATTTCCGGCGGCGTCTCCAATCTGTCGTTCTCGTTCCGCGGTAACGAACCGGTGCGCGAGGCGATGCATTCGGTATTCCTGTATCACGCCATCAAGGCCGGCATGGACATGGGCATCGTCAATGCCGGGCAGATGATCGTCTATGACGACATCGACCCCGAGCTGCGCCAGGTCTGCGAGGACGTCATCCTCAACCGCGACCCGAGCGCGTCCGAGCGGCTGCTGCAGCTTGCCGAGAAATTCCGCGGCAAGGAGAAGCAGGGCAAGGAGCAGGATCTCGCCTGGCGCGAATGGCCGGTCGAGAAGCGGCTCTCCCACGCGCTGGTCCACGGCATCACCGAGTTCATCGATGAAGACACCGAGGCCGCGCGCCAAACCGCCGATCGCCCGCTCAACGTGATCGAGGGCCCGCTGATGGCCGGCATGAACGTGGTCGGCGATCTCTTCGGCGACGGCAAGATGTTCCTGCCGCAGGTGGTGAAATCCGCCCGCGTGATGAAGCAGGCGGTCGCCTATCTGATGCCGTTCATGGAAGAGGAAAAGGCGCGCAACCAGGCCGCCGGCATCGACGGCGATGGCCGCAAGAACGCCGGCAAGATCGTGCTGGCGACCGTGAAGGGCGACGTGCACGACATCGGCAAGAACATCGTCGGCATCGTGCTGCAATGTAACAATTACGAGGTCATCGACCTCGGCGTCATGGTGCCGGCCGCCAAGATCATCGAGACCGTCAAGGCCGAGGGCGCCGACATCGTCGGCCTGTCCGGCCTGATCACGCCCTCGCTCGACGAAATGGGATTCTTTGCCGGCGAACTGGAACGCCAGGGCCTGAACGTGCCGCTGATGATCGGTGGCGCCACCACCAGCCGGGTGCACACGGCGGTGAAGATCGACCCCAACTACCGCAACGGACCGGTGGTGCATGTCAATGACGCCAGCCGCGCGGTCGGCGTGGCGTCGGCGCTGCTCTCGGACCGGCGCGAGGCCTATGCCGCCGAAGTGCGCGCCGATTACGCAAAGATCTCGGCGGCGCATTTCCGCGCCCAGGCCGACAAGAAACGGCTGTCGCTGGCCGCCGCCCGCGCCAATGCGATGAAGATCGACTTTGCAAAACTGCCGCCGCAACGGCCGACCTTCTTCGGCACCCGGACCTTCAAGAATTACGATCTCGCCGAGATCGCCTCCTATATCGACTGGACGCCGTTCTTCCGCACCTGGGAGCTGGCCGGGCGCTTTCCCTCGATCCTCGACGATCCCAAGGTCGGCGAGGCCGCACGCTCGCTCTATGACGACGCCCGCAACATGCTCGGGCAGATCGTCCGGGAAAAATGGTTCAAGGCCCAGTCGACCATCGGCTTCTGGCCCGCTAATGCGAACGGCGACGACATCGACGTCTATGCCGATGAGAGCCGCCGCGAGAGGATCGCGACCTTCCACACCTTGCGCCAGCAACTGGAAAAACGCGAAGGCCGTTTCAACACCGCGCTGTCGGATTTCATCGCGCCCGCCGCTTCCGGGGTACCGGATTACATCGGCGCGTTCGTGGTCACCGCCGGCATCGGCGAGGACGTGATCGCCGACCGCTTCAAGCACGCCAATGACGACTATTCCTCGATCCTGTGCAAGGCGCTGGCCGATCGCCTGGCGGAAGCCTTTGCCGAATGCATGCATGCCCGCGTGCGCCGCGAATTCTGGGGTTACGCGCCCGACGAGAAGCTCGGCTGCGAGGAACTCATTCTCGAACAATATGCCGGCATCCGGCCCGCGCCCGGTTATCCCGCGCAACCCGACCACACCGAAAAGGCGACGCTGTTCGGCCTGCTCGACGCGGAAGCGAATTGCGGCGTGAAGCTGACCGACAGTTTTGCGATGTGGCCGGGCTCCTCGGTCTCCGGGCTTTATTTCAGCCATCCCGAGAGCTTCTATTTCGGCGTCGGCAAGATCGAGCGCGACCAGGTCGAAGACTACGCCGCGCGCAAGGCCATGAGCGTTGAAGAGATGGAACGCTGGCTGGCGCCGGTGCTGAACTACATTCCGGCGCAGGATCCATCGAAGGACCGCGCGGCGGCGCCGAAGGCGGAGCCCGCCAATGACGTTGCTCCCCCAGAACTGGCCTCGCATCCGCCCGGCTGCACCTGCGCCGTGCATCTGGCCTATCGCAAGAAGGCGGCGCGGGCGTAGTAGACTCGCGTCTTCGCTAAACCTATCCCTCGTCATTCCGGGATGCGCCTCTTGGCGCAGGCCCGGAATCCATACTCCCTGTATTCGCGATGGCTT
>JAGXAF010000280.1 GCA_018971675.1 Bradyrhizobium sp. | reverse complement strand
GAGATGATCATCTTTGGGATCATGGCCGGGTTGCTGTTGATCGTGCCGCTGACCGGAATCTATCCCTTCTTCGTGATGCAGGCGCTGTGCTTTGCGCTGCTCGCCTGTGCCTTCAACCTGCTGATTGGTTACGGCGGTCTGCTGTCGTTCGGTCACGCGATGTTCCTGGGCACGGGAGGCTACCTCGCGGCGCATGCGCTGAAGGTCTGGGGCCTGTCGCCCGAACTCGGCATTCTGGCGGGCACGGCCGCAGCGGCGGGGCTCGCCGTCGCCACCGGTCTCGTCGCCATTCGCCGCCAGGGCATCTATTTCGCGATGATCACGCTGGCGCTGTCGCAGCTATTGTATTTCATTTATCTGCAGGCCCCGTTCACTCACGGCGAGGACGGTATCCAGGGAATCCCGCAAGGCCGCCTGTTCGGATTCCTCGATCTTTCGAATTCGACGATCCTTTATTACGTGGTCGTCGCGGTTTTCCTGTTCGGTTTTCTGCTGATTTTCCGCACGATCAATTCACCGTTCGGCGAGGTTCTGAAAGCGATTCGCGAGAACGAGCCGCGCGCGGTATCGCTCGGCTACAAGGCGGACCACTACAAGCTGCTCGCCTATATCCTGTCCGGAACGCTCGCGGGTTTGGCCGGCGCACTGAAGGTGTTTATTTCGCAAAACGCGTCACTGACGGACGTTGAAGTGAGCATGTCCGGGTTGATCGTGCTGATGACGCTGGTCGGCGGTCTCGGCACGGTGTTCGGCCCGGTGGTCGGCGCTTTCATCATTGTCGCCATGCAGCAATATATGTCCGGCCTCGGGCAATGGGTGACGGTGATCCAGGGCGTGGTCTTCGTGGCCTGCGTGCTGACGTTCCGCCGCGGGATCATCGGCGAGATCGCCCATTACTTCCGCCGGTCGCTTTAGGCGGCCAGCCCCCCAAGCATTCCCGGTTGCTACAAAGCGGTGGATGACCGGTTTCCCCAGGTTCCTGCCGCTACGCGGTTCTTCGTTAAATCGTTTATGACAATGGTATGACAGGCCGGGTCGCCACTTCCTGGAGATATGGATAAGTCAATGCTGCGTTGGTTTCGTGCCTTTCTGCCAAAGGAGGAGCGGTTTTTCGACCTGTTCGCCCGGCATTCCCAAGCGGTCGCACAGGGCGCCCTGGCGCTGCAGCAGATGCTGCGCGGTGGCGACGAAACGGCGATGCATTGCCAGCGCGTCAGTCAGTTCGAGAATGAGGCCGACAACATCACCCGCGAGGTTCTGACCGCGGTGCGCCGCACCTTTATCACGCCGTTCGACCGGGTCGACATCAAGAACCTGATCACCTCCATGGACGATGCGATCGATCAAATGCAGCAGACCGCCAAGGCGGTGGTGCTGTTCGAGGTCCGCAACTTCGAGCCACCGATGCGCGAAATCGGCGTGCTGCTGGTCGAATGCGCCGATCTCGTCGGCCGCGCGCTGCCGCTGATGCAGTCGATTGGCGAGAACGTCTCGATGCTGACGGCGATCACCGAGGAATTGACCAAGCTGGAAGGCCGGGTCGACGATCTCCACGATATCGGACTGAAGGAACTGTTCCTCAAGCACCGCGACGCCAACACGATGGATTTCATTGTCGGTGCTGAAATCTACGATCACCTTGAGAAAGTCGCCGACCGGTTCGACGACGTTGCCAACGAGATCAACAGCATCGTGATCGAGCAGGTATAGGGCAGGGCCGCGCTGTGGATGCCACGCTTGGTCTTCCCGTCCTTTCAGGATTGATCGCAGTTGCGCTGCTGTTTGATTTCCTCAACGGACTGCATGACGCGGCCAATTCGATCGCGACCATCGTCTCGACGCGGGTGCTGCGGCCGCAATATGCGGTGCTGTGGGCGGCATTCTTCAATTTCGTCGCCTTTGGTGTGTTCGGTCTTAACGTCGCCCATACCATTGGCACCGGGATCATCGATCCCGATGTGGTCGATCCGCAGGTGATCTTCGCCGCCCTGGCGGGCGCGATCGTCTGGAACCTGATCACCTGGGGATTGGGGATTCCGTCCTCCAGCTCGCATGCGCTGATCGGCGGGCTGATCGGCGGCGGCATGGCCAAGGCAGGAATCTCGGCCGCGGTCTGGAGTGGCCTGTCGAAAACCCTGCTCGCCATCGTGCTGTCGCCGCTGGTCGGATTCCTGCTGGCGCTGGTGCTGGTCGCGATCGTGTCCTGGGCCTCGGTGCGCTCGACGCCGTTCGCGGTCGATCGTGCGTTCCGGGTCCTGCAATTCGCCTCCGCCTCGCTATACTCGCTGGGGCATGGCGGCAACGACGCGCAAAAAACCATGGGCATCATCGCGGTGCTGCTTTATTCGCAGGGACATCTGGGCGAAAAATTTTCAGTGCCGTTCTGGGTGGTGCTGGCCTGCCAGGCATCGATGGCGCTGGGCACCCTGATGGGCGGCTGGCGGATCGTCCGCACCATGGGAGTGCGGATTACCAAGCTGACGCCGATGCAGGGCTTTTGCGCCGAGACCGGCGGTGCGGCGACGCTGTTCATCGCGACCTTTCTCGGGGTTCCGGTCTCGACGACACATACGATCACCGGCGCCATTGTCGGCGTCGGAGCGGCGCGGCGGCTCTCGGCGGTACGCTGGAACGTGGCAAGCTCGATCGTTTATGCCTGGGTCATCACTATTCCGGCCGCCGCGGTCGTTGCAGCGTTGGCGTATTGGCTGGTGTCGGCGCTTCGCTAGGCCCCTCGTCCGATTGGAGTTCGGCCGCGCAATCCTTATATGAACCCGTTGAAATACCTTAACCCTCCCTGATTCAGCCGGATTTCCCCGCCACAGGCTCGTGAATGTCTAACCTTGCCCTTTCGACCGAAACGCCCGTCCAATCGTCGTTCACGACCGAGGTCGAACGGCGGCGCACCTTTGCGATCATCTCCCATCCTGACGCCGGCAAGACCACGCTGACGGAAAAGCTGCTGCTGTTCGGTGGTGCGATCAACCTCGCGGGCCAGGTGAAGGCCAAGGGCGAGCGGCGCAACACCCGTTCCGACTGGATGAAAATCGAGCGTGAGCGCGGCATCTCGGTGGTCACATCGGTGATGACTTTCGAATTCGAGGGCCTCGTGTTCAACCTGCTGGACACGCCGGGCCACGAGGACTTTTCCGAAGACACCTACCGCACGCTGACCGCGGTCGATTCCGCCGTGATGGTGATCGACGCCGCCAAGGGCATCGAGGCGCGGACCCGAAAGCTGTTCGAGGTCTGCCGCCTGCGCGATATTCCCATCATCACTTTCATCAACAAGATGGACCGCGAGAGCCGCGACACCTTCGAACTCCTTGATGAAATCGAAAAGACGCTGGCGCTCGACACCACGCCGATGACCTGGCCGGTCGGTCGCGGCCGCGATTTCCTCGGCACCTATGACGTCACCAATGGCGGGGTGCGGCTGCTCGAGGGTGGTGGTTCCAAGACCGGCGCCGCGCAACAGATCGACATTGCCGATCTCGCTGGCCATAACGCCAACCTCGACGTGCATGCGATCAAGGATGAACTGGCCCTGGTATCGGAGGCCTGCCAGCCGTTCGAGCTCAAGGCATTTCGCGAGGGTCATCTGACGCCGGTCTATTTCGGCAGCGCGCTGCGCAATTTCGGCGTCGGCGATTTGCTGGAGGGCCTGGGCCGGTTCGCGCCGCCGCCGCGCGCGCAGGACAGCAATGTGCGCAAGGTGGAAGCTGCCGAGCCCCGCATGAGCGCCTTCGTGTTCAAGATCCAGGCCAATATGGATCCGAACCATCGCGACCGCATCGCCTTTGCGCGGTTGT
>JAGXAF010000043.1 GCA_018971675.1 Bradyrhizobium sp. | reverse complement strand
ATCATCGGCTTGCTCGTCGGGGGCTTGTGCGCTCGCCTCAATCCAAGCCGCTGCAACTTGGCGGTCACGGCGCTTCGACTGCAATCCAGCCGTTCGGCAATCTGACCGGCGCTCTGGCCGCGAGACCAAAGCTGCTTGAGCAGTTCAATGTTTTCCGAGTTCCACATCGCGATGCTCGCCTACGGCGTGATATTAGCCGGTGTCGGGCGCCGGCGCAAACACGAGCGGCGCTATGCTCACGCTGCTCGTCTCCCGTCACGCATTCTTCGGCGCGCTGTCTTGATACAAAGGCGGAGGCACCCTGCCGCCCGCATCGTTCGGCGTGTTCGGCTACGGAGCCATTCGCTCCCCAGATGCGCGCCTCCGGCACCTCCGATACACACAGACCAAACTCAGCGCTGGAAAACTATTTTTCGAGGATGATCGCCAGCATGGTCTTCGTCTATCCTGCGTCGATGCTGGACGAGGAATTCAACAAACAACGGGCGAAGCTGGTTCGCGATCTCGCAAGCCGCGCCGATCCCTTTATCAAGAAGCGGCTGCTCGCCCTTGTGTCCAGATACGAGACGACCAGGACCATGCCGCCGCCGGTATCGCTGGATGGACAGGATCGTTCCCGTCGCCAGAAGGGCGGCGGTTCCGGCTGAACAAGACATCACGTTGCTGCGGCCAGCCGCTTCGGGTCCTCTTGCAGGCCCGGCGCCTTGATATCCGTTCGCTGCGGACCCGCGCCAATGTGACGCCGCGCACATCATTTTTCATCGCCCGTTCGTAAGTTCGTGCTGTCAGGCGGAAACCGGCAACACCAATTCCCGCGTCCATCAGTCTCCGCCTGTTGGTGGCGATCACGGAAGGAGCGATCGATGAAGAGGTGCGAGATATGAAGAAGACAGCCTTGATTGTTGCCGCGGTTGCGGCGCTTGCCGCCGCTTCGGCCAGCGCACCCGCGCAAGCCTATGAGTTCACCGTGGCTGACGGTTTGGCCGCGGCCGCGACCGCGGCCAACATTGCCGCGGATCGCTACTATGATTCGGGCGACGACTGTGCCTATGGCTGCAGGGTGTACTATCACCGCTGGCATCGCCCTTACTATCATCACTACTACTACCACCGCCGTTACTACGACTATTGATGATGGTGGAGCGGCGGCTCGGGGACCAAACGACCCCGAGCCGGCCGTGCATATCCGCGCCAGCCTGCTTGCCAATCTCTCAGCCTTCACCCACAATTCCCGCTTCAGCACTTCGGGGGATTCATGCGCGTCGTCAGGTCCAGGGGTATTGCGTGCGGTGTGTTGGTCGCAACCGCGCTGTGCTGTTCGTTGGTGTCGGCAATGGCACAGGCTTACACGCCTGATGAGGAGCAGGCCTGTAGCGGCGATGCCTTCAGGCTTTGCGGTCCTGAGATTCCCGATGTCGACCGCATCACCGCCTGCATGACCGCGCGAAAGGAGGAACTGTCGCCGGGCTGCCGGGTGTTTTTCAACTCGGAGCCGGTCGCCGATGCCAGCGCGCCGATGGACCTTCGCCCCACTGCGCGCAAAAATGTCGCGTCGAAGCCGCGCAAGCACAAGAAGCCGGACGTGAACTGACGGCAGGTTTGCTGCGGCCTGATGCCATGCGGCAGTGTCTGTCGGCGGCATTGATACCCGGGTGACCGATCGTCGTGTGGCCCGCGGTCCGCCACGGTGTGACTCAAAAGCCCGCGCCAAGCACAAATTGGCGACTTCATGGCGATTTGAGCAAATTTTTCTTTAACGAATCACTGCGCTGATTCATTTTCGTCACTTGGGATCAATCTGGAGGCAAGGATGAACGTTATTGTTTTCGCATCGCGCAAGGGCGGTTCGGGAAAAAGTACCCTGGCTGCCCATCTCGCGGCGCATGTCCACAAGTCGACAAAACCGTGCCTGCTTGTCGATGCCGATCCGCAGGGTTCATTGACGCTGTGGCACAAGCTGCGCGGTACCAACGAGCCGGCAATCAAGGCCGCCGTCAATTCCGTCACCGGCATTGTCGCCGCCGCCAAGCGCGACGGTATCGAGTGGGTATTTATCGACACGCCGCCGAACACGTCGGCCGTCGTGGAGGACGCTATCAAGAACGCCACGATGGTGATCATTCCGGCCCGGCCCGGAGTGTTCGACGTCAATGCCGTGCAGGATACCATTCAGACCTGCCGCGCCGCGCGCAAGCCCTATGCGGTCGTGATCAACGGTGCGCCGGCTCGCCGCGACGACGCCGAGAGCCCGATCGTCACCATCGCACGCGAGGCTCTGGCCAAATTCCGTGCGCCGGTGTGGGGTGGCCAGATCACCAACCGCGCCGATCTGCTGATGGCGCTGGGCAAGGGCGAGGGAGCTCGCGAATATTACGCCGAAGGCCGGGCGGCGGCCGAGATCGGCAAGCTGTGGGCGGCGATCGAGCGGTCGGTGAAGGCGATCCGTGGCTCGGTGTCGTCGAACGGCGCGATGCACAAGCACGCGGCTTAAGTCAGCCGCACGGCAAGGTCTGACAAGAAACGCGCCGGCTTAGCGCGCTTTTGGCCAGCCCTCCGCGAGTTGAGAGTGGCGCGCGGGTGTCCCGCGCGTTTTCTTTGTCAATTCACCATCAGCACATAGAATATCACGACCGGCGACAGGCTCAGGATCACCGACCAGACGCCGATGGCCCAGAGAATGTCCTGCGTGCTGAATCCCTGCTCTTCAGGAAATGGACGGTTCTGACCGTTCACGATGCGCCCCCGCGCT
The DNA here is from genome assembly GCA_018971675.1 of Bradyrhizobium sp. Classification (GTDB taxonomy): domain Bacteria; phylum Pseudomonadota; class Alphaproteobacteria; order Rhizobiales; family Xanthobacteraceae; genus Bradyrhizobium. Next base: position 16,331 of record JAGXAF010000043.1, on the reverse strand, counting down.
TTGATTGTCATGCGGGGGACGATACATGGCGAACCTTAAAAGCCCCGCTGCGGTTTCGTTTGCATTTGAACGCAGGCGCTACCGCCGGTTAACGATTTCCGCGCCGCGCGCGATCCGTCAGTTCGCCATCAGCAGGTGAAGGGCCAGCACCGGCGGCAGTCCCAGCACCGCGGCCCACAGGCCGAATGACGAGAGCAGCAGGAAATCCTGGATTCGCTGCACGCGCGGGCATGCCGGATAGCGCAAATTCGGCTTGGCTTGATTGGTCATTGTGTCCCCAAGTTCTGTGTCCCCAGGTTCTGGCGCGGGGATTCCATAAGCCCCGACCTTCTAAGGTTACGGTCGCTACTTGCCCTGGATTTTGCGCGCGGCCCTCACCCGGCATTAACCACGCAAGGAGGGCGTCCTGGGCGCGCGGTCAGCGGTCGGCCCGGCTGACCACCTCCATCAGTTCCGCGATCTTGCGGCGCTGATCGGCCTTGTCGCCGGAAGTGATCGCGTGCTCAACGCAATGGGCCACATGGTCGCGCAGGATTTCTTCCTCGACGCGGCGCAATGCGCTCTTCGCCGCGGCGATCTGGGTCACCACGTCGATGCAATAGCGGTCAGCCTCGACCATTCCGGCGAGTCCACGGATCTGGCCTTCAATGCGTCTCAGCCGTTTCAGGCAGGAGGTCTTGATCTCGGCGCGCATCTGCCTCATATACCCCCATAGGGTATCTGGTTCAAGAGCCGGGAGTGGAAGGTGACGGCAACGGAACATTCTCACAGCCACAGCCATAGCCACGCTCGGGATCGCGACCACGATTCCAGGCACGACACGGACGCCGGCTGTGGACACCATCGCGCGGCCGGCAACGCGGCGGCGCTTGAACCCGCGACCGATCCGGTCTGCGGCATGAAGGTCAATCCGGCGAGCGCCAAACATCGCTTTTCGCACCAGGGCCAGGACTACTTCTTCTGTGGCGCGCGTTGCCGCGAACGCTTCGCGGCCGAGCCCGCCAGATACCTCGCGCCGCGCGAGCCTGAACCGCCGGCACCGGCCGGCGCGACCTACACCTGCCCGATGCATCCCGAGGTGCGGCAGGTCGGTCCTGGCGTCTGTCCGATCTGCGGCATGGCGCTCGAGCCCGAACAGATCTCGCTGGACGATGCGCCAGATCCCGAACTGATCGACATGACCAGGCGATTGCGGATTGCGCTGGTACTGACCGCCCCTGTGTTCGCGCTGGAAATGGGCGGCCATCTCGGATGGCATCCATTGCCGTCCGGTTGGTCGAACTGGATTTCGCTGGTGCTCGCGACGCCGGTGGTGCTGTGGGCGGGCGCGCCGTTCTTCGTGCGCGGCTGGCGCTCGCTGGTCAGCCGCAATCTCAATATGTTCACGCTGATCGCGATCGGCACCGGAGTTGCCTGGCTCTACAGCATCGTCGGCACGCTGGCGCCGCAATTGTTTCCGCCCGCCTTCCGCGACATGCACGGCGCGGTCGCGGTGTATTTCGAGGCCGCCGCCGTCATCACGGTGCTGGTGCTGCTGGGGCAGGTACTGGAATTGCGGGCGCGCGAGCGTACCTCGGGTGCGATCCGGGCGCTGCTCGGCCTGGCGCCGAAAACCGCGCGGCGTATCACCGCGGATGGCGAGGAAGACGTCGCGATCGAGACCATTGCGGTCGGCGATCGCTTGCGGGTGCGTCCCGGCGAGAAGATTCCGGTCGACGGCGTCGTCACCGAGGGAAACTCCTTTGTCGACGAATCCATGGTCACTGGCGAATCGATGCCGGTGGCAAAAGCGGAAGGCGCGAAGGCCATCGGCGGCACGGTCAACCAGAGCGGCGGTCTGGTGCTGCGCGCCGAAAAAGTCGGCCGCGACACCATGCTGGCGCGGATTGTCGATCTGGTTGCGAAAGCGCAGCGCTCGCGGGCGCCGATCCAGCGCCTTGCCGACCAGGTCGCGGGCTGGTTCGTTCCCGCGGTGATCGCTGCGGCGCTTTTCGCCTTCGCGGCCTGGATGATTTGGGGGCCGGAGCCGCGCTTGACATTCGCGCTGGTCGCGGCGGTGACGGTGCTGATCATCGCCTGCCCCTGCGCGCTTGGGCTCGCAACGCCGATGTCGATCATGGTCGGCGTCGGCCGCGGTGCGCAATCGGGAATCCTGATCCGCGACGCCCAGGCGCTGGAGCGGCTGGAGCGCATCGACACGCTGGTGATCGACAAGACCGGGACGTTGACCGAGGGCAAGCCGAAGGTGATCCGCATCATCCCGGCAGAAGGCGTGGAAGAAAACGCGCTGCTGCAATTGGCGGCCGGTGTCGAACGCGGCAGCGAGCATCCGCTGGGTCAAGCAATCCTCCAAGCGTGCGAGGCGCGCCGGCTCGAGCTGTCCGCCGCTGCCGATTTCGCCTCGCATGCCGGCAAGGGCGCGAGCGGGACCGTCGGCGGCCGCAAAGTCGCGCTCGGCAATGCTGCGCTGATGGCCGAACTGCACGTCGCGACCGATGCGCTCGACAGAGCCGCCGAGGCCGCGCGAAAGCAAAGCGCGACCGCGATCTACATCGCGATCGATGGCCGCATCGCCGGCGTGATCGCGATTGCCGATCCGGTAAAACCGTCGGCGCGGGCGGCGTTGGCGGCATTGCGCGCCGAGGGGCTGCGCATCGTGATGCTGACCGGCGATAATCCTGCCACGGCGCATGCGGTGGCCAGAACAATCGGCATCGACGAGGTTGAGGCGGGCGTGTTGCCGGAACGCAAGAGCGAGGTCGTGCAGCGGCTGCGTGATCAGGGTCGCCAGGTCGCGATGGTCGGCGACGGCGTCAACGACGCGCCGGCTTTGGCGGCAGCCGATGTCGGCATCGCCATGGGTGGCGGCACCGATGTGGCGATCGAGAGCGCCGGCGTGACGCTTCTGACCGGCGACCTCGCCGGGCTGCTGCGGGCGCGGCGGTTGTCGGTCGCGGTCATGCGCAACATCCGGCAGAACCTCGTCTTCGCGTTCCTCTACAATGCCGCCGGCGTGCCGATCGCGGCCGGCGCGCTCTATCCCGCGTTCGGCATCCTGCTGTCGCCAATGGTCGGCGCCGCCGCGATGGCGCTTTCCTCGGTCAGCGTGATCGGCAATGCCCTGCGGCTGGCGGGAGCGAAGCTCGATTGAGCCGTTCTCCGACCTCGCGCGATCTCCGCGTCCAGCCGCGCCGCGTCGCGATTGCCCGCCGTAACCCGTCAACTATAGCGGCGGATCGGAGCCAATAGCGGCAACATCGTAGGGAAGCGGGTGGGAGGCCGGCGCAATTGCGCCAATTATTCAGATGCAAGGCGAAAGAAGCCGGGCTCGAACGAGCCCGGCTCAAGGCTTTGGCCACTCTGGGCCGACACAATTCACCTTCCAAGAGGGATTACTGAGCACCCGCGCCGTCGGAGGAGGGGGACAAATGCGCAACGCGAATGACCAGTGTCCACAGACTATGATCCGCGTCGAGCTCGCGCGGCAACCACCCCGCTCGCATGTCAGTCATGCGGAGCACGCGGGTTGTTGATCGATCATCAGGAAGGCCAGCGCTGCGCCTTGCTGACGACGAAGTCGCGGAATACCTGCACCCGCGCAACGGTCTTCAGCTCTTCGGGATAGACGAAATAGGTGTCGAGCTGGATCGAGTCTGATTCGCCGAACAGCTGCACCAGACGACTGTTTTCCTCGACCAGATAGTCCGGGAGCGCCGCGACGCCGAGGCCCTGCTGGCAGGCGCGCACCAGACCGAGGATGTTGTTGACCTTGAAATAGGACTCGCGCGGGCCGGTACCGTTGCGACCGGCTTCGATCAACCAGTTGCGGTTCTGCAGATGCGGAGCGACCTGGCCGTCGCTCAGCGTGATGATGCGGTGGGCATCGAGCTCGTCGAGCGTGCGCGGCGTGCCGAAGCGCTTGATGTATTCCGGCGAGCAATAGGCGTGAAAACCCATCGCGAACAGCTTGCGCTGGATCAGGTCAGGCTGGGTCGGCTTGCGGGTGCGGATTGCGACATCGGCCTCGCGCATGGACAAATCGAGATCCTCGTCGGTCACGATCAGCGCAATCCGGATTTCCGGATAAAGTGCCGTGAATTCGCTGAGCCGCGGAATCAGCCAGTTGATGCCGACGCCGGGCGTGGTGGTGATCTTGAGGTCGCCGCTGGGCCGCTCGCGGCTGTCGGTCAACTTGGCGCGCGCCGCCTGCAACTGCATGAACACGTCATGGGCGGTGCGGAAAAGAAGATCACCCTGCTCGGTGAGGATCAGGCCGCGGGCATGGCGGTGAAACAGCGATACCGACAGTTCCTGCTCCAGTGCGCTGACCTGGCGCGATACCGCCGACTGCGACAGGCCAAGCTGCTCGCCGGCATGCGTGAAGCTGCCAGCTTCCGCCGCAGCGTGAAACACCTTCAGCTTGTCCCAATCCATGTCGGTGAATCCATCGCGGGTTCGAGCCATGATCACTCCGCTGCCGCGCGATCGCTGGCCCGGAGCGCCAGAAACCGTTCGGCCTCAAGTGCCGCCATGCAGCCCATCCCGGCGGCCGTGACCGCCTGGCGGTAGGTTTCGTCGGCGACATCGCCGGCGGCGAACAGGCCAGGCACCGAGGTCGCGGTCGAGTTCGGCGCGACCTCGACATATCCGGAGGGTTTCAGCTTGATCTGGCCGACGACGAGATCGGTCGCCGGCGCGTGCCCGATGGCGATGAAGACGCCATCGGCGGGCAACTCCGTCAGCGCGCCGGTCTTGACATTCTTGAGGCGAATATGGGTGACCTTGGCCGGGTTTTCGGCGCCGCGGATTTCGTCGATCACGCTGTCCCAAACCACCTTGACCTTGGGATGCTTGAACAGGCGGTCCTGCAGGATGCGCTCGGCGCGGAAATGGTTGCGGCGATGCACGATCGTCACCTGCGAGGCGAAATTGGTCAGGAACAGCGCTTCCTCGACCGCGGTATTGCCGCCGCCGACCACCACCACTTCCTTGCCGCGATAGAAAAATCCGTCGCAGGTCGCGCAAGCCGAGACGCCGAAACCCTTGAACTTCTCTTCCGTGGGCATGCCGAGCCAGCGCGCCTGCGCGCCGGTGGCAAGAATGACGGTTTCCGCGAGATAGACGTCGCCGCTGTCGCAGGTCAGGCGGAACGGCCGTTGCCCGAGTTCAAGCTTGGTAACCAGATCGGTAACGATTTTGGTGCCGACATGGGCCGCCTGTTTCTCCATCTGTTCCATCAGCCACGGACCCTGAATGACGTCCGCGAAACCCGGATAGTTTTCCACGTCGGTGGTGATGGTGAGCTGGCCGCCGGGCTGGATGCCCTGGATCAGGATAGGTTCGAGCATGGCGCGCGCGGCATAGATCGCCGCGGTGTAGCCGGCCGGACCGGAACCGATGATAACGACCTTCGCGTGGATGGGGGCGGGCATACGGTAAGTCCCTCTCTTAAGGGAATTTGATCTGCGGGGAGCGGAAAGCGCCGTGAAAAGCCCGGTGATAACGCCGAAAATGTCAAATCCAAGTCGAAATCCAAGTCTAGAATATCTGGAAAGCTATGCAAGAATTGCAATCCATGTCGGCAGATTTTCCCCCCAATGAGCCACAAATGCCGCAGTGCACGCGTAATAAAATTGCGCGAGGTGCGTCCGCTGCGCTAAGAGTGTTGCCTGCAGTCCCCGCTGGGGCTGTCAGCCCAGGAAACGGACCCGCGTGTCGAAAAACCTTGATGAAATTGACCTCAAAATCCTCAGCGAAATCCAGGCCGACGGACGAATCACCAATGTCGAACTGGCCAAACGCGTAGGTATCTCGCCGCCGCCGTGCCTGCGCCGGGTCCGGGCGCTGGAGGAGGCGGGCTATATCCAGGGCTATCGTGGATTACTCGATCCGCGTCGGCTGGGATTTGACGTCACGGTATTCGCCTCGGTGCATCTGTCCAGCCAGGCCGACGCCGACCTGCGCGCCTTCGAGGAGTTCGTGCGCGCGGAACCGCTGGTGCGGGAATGCTGGATGCTCTCGGGCGAGGTCGATTTCATTCTCAAATGCGTGGCACCCGACATGGCGACATTCCAGGATTTCGTCACCCATCTCACCGCGGCGCCGCATGTGCGGAATGTCAGGACGTCGCTGGTGCTGCACAGTTCGAAATACGAGGCGGCGGTGCCGCTGGATCTGAAGGCCGCTGACGCGCCGCTCTCTCACGACCAGCGTTAGTTAGCGCGGGCTGTGGCCGCCCCTTGCTTGCGTATTATCCCGTCAGCGCCGTAGGGGCCGCCGCCGGCGCAGAAGATGTACAGGCAGCAGAAGCAAAACATGATGGCGTCCTCGCCGTCGTTCAGGATCGGGATGAAGCCACGCGGAAAGTGCGCGATGAAATAGGCGAACGCCATTTCACCGCACAGGATGAAGGCCACGATCCGCGAGCGGAAACCGAGGATCAGAAGCCCGCCGAGCACGAGTTCGATCATTCCGCTGTACCAGATCAGCGAAAACGGCGCCACGTTGTCGAATGACGGGACGACCGGATATTTCAGCACCTTGGCCACGCCGAATTGAAACAGCAGCAGGCCGGTGATGATCCGGAGAATGCTGAGGGCGGCCGGTTGGAAGCGCGCAAGCATGGCGTTGAAAGCGTTCATGTCGCGGCTTCTCACGCCCGCTTCAATGGCGGCGTCGACGCTCCACGGGCCCGGGCCCGCGGTCGACAGATACAGACAGGCGAAGCAGAAGATGATCGCCAGCGTGCCGTCGTTGATCAACGGGAAGAAGCTATTGGGCGCATGCGCCATGAAATAGGCGAATGCCATTTCGCCTGAAATGACGAACGCGACCGGCTGGGTCAAAAGGCCGATGATCAGGAGCGCGCCGCCGATCAGCTCGATAAAGCCCGCGGCGCCCATCAATGATAGTGGATTGAGATTGGCGAAATCCGGCACCGCCGGGAAGCCGATCAGCTTGGCCATGCCATGCTGGATGATCATCAGCCCCGTAACAATGCGCAGCACGCTCAGCGCGGGTGGCGCCCACGCCGTCGACGATTCCGTCATGATCGTGTCCCAAATTCCAGCCTGCCCGATTGTCAACGTGTCGCGGCGGGGATGGTTCGCTAATCACAACGGATAATGCCGCGGATCACCGTAGAGTAGTGCGGCGGGCGAGGTGTTGCCCTGTGCGCAATGCATGCGGGACTAAACACGGATCGGTGATGGAATCGGCGGGCGTTCGGTGTGGAACCGAGACGCGGAACCAAAACAAGGGCCGGGAAACTGCCCGGCCCTGTTTGACGTTTGGAGCGCTTCTAGATTTAGCGCCACTCCACCTTGGTGATTTCGTAGGCCTTGGCGCCGCCGGGCGCCACGACCTCCACCGAGGTTCCCTTCTTCTTGCCGATCAGCGCCCGCGCCAGCGGCGAGGTGATCGAAATGCGGCCCTTTTTGGCGTCGGCTTCCGGCTCGCCGACGATCTGCCACACCGTCTTCTTGTCGGTGTCTTCGTCGACCAGGGTAACGGTGGCGCCGAATTTGATGGTGTCGCCGGAAAGCTTGCTGATGTCGATGATGTCGGCGCGCGCCAGCTTGTCCTCGAGCTCGGCGATGCGGCTCTCGTTATGAGATTGCTCTTCCTTGGCAGCGTGGTATTCGGCGTTCTCCGACAGGTCGCCATGCGAACGCGCCTCGGCGATATGCTCGATGATGCGCGGACGCTCTACCGACTGGCGCTTCTTCAGTTCGTCCTCGAGGGCGGCGTAGCCAACCGCGGTCATGGGGACCTTTTCCATCATCTTCTCTGTCCTTCAACTTCATGCGGACCAATTCGCGGCACGCACAAATGCCGAAATGCACTACAACCATGGCTGGCAAGTTCCCAGTCACGACGGCCTCACTGCCGATCAATTGCCGGACCCCAGGCCGACCAACGATTAGCTTTCGGAAAAGTAACTCTGCAGGGTGCGGACCTCAAGGTCCCCGCCCAGATAGGCCCGGATGCCTTGTGCGGCCGCCACGGCACCCGAAAGAGTGGTGTAATATGGCACTTTATGCAAGAGGGCAGCTCGTCGCAAAGAGCGGCTGTCGGCCAGCGCCTGGGGGCCTTCGGTGGTGTTAAAGACCAGCTGGATGTCCCCGTTCGTGATGGAGTCGACAATATGAGGCCGGCCTTCGAGCACCTTGTTTACCTTTTCCGTCGGTACGCCGTTATCGGCGAGGAAACGCTGTGTGCCCGAGGTGGCCATCACCTTGAAGCCAAGCGAGAATAACAGCCGCACTGCCTCGACGATCCGCGTCTTGTCGATCTCGCGGACCGACACGAACACCGTCCCCCTTCGCGGCACGCGGGTGCCCCCGCCAAGCTGGCTCTTGGCGAATGCGATCTCGAACGAGCGGTCGATGCCCATCACCTCGCCGGTCGAGCGCATTTCCGGCCCCAATACGGTATCGACACCGGGGAAGCGGGCGAATGGAAACACCGATTCCTTGACACCGACATGGCCGAGCTTGCGCTCCTTTAGACCAAAGTCGGCAAGCTTCTCGCCGGCCATGATTCTCGCCGCGATCTTCGCCACCGGCATGCCGATCACCTTGGCCACGAACGGCACCGTGCGCGAGGCCCGCGGGTTGACTTCGAGCACATAGATGTCGCCGTCCTTGATGGCGTATTGCACGTTCATCAAGCCGACCACGTCGACGCCGAGCGCCAGTTCGCGGGTCTGCCGTTCCAGTTCGGCAATCATTCCGGCGTCGAGCGAACGCGGCGGCAGCGAGCAGGCGGAATCGCCGGAATGAATGCCGGCTTCCTCGATGTGCTCCATGATGCCGACAATAAAGGTGTCCTTGCCGTCGCAGAGGCAATCGACGTCGATCTCGATGGCATCCGACAGATAGCGGTCGAACAATAGCGGATTGGTGCCGAGCACGGTGTTGATCTGGCCGGTCTTGTCGTTCGGGTAGCGCGCCTTGACATCGCCCGGCACGAGCTCGGGCAAGGTGCCCAGCAGGTAATCGCCGAGCTGGCTCTCTTCGCGGATGATCTGCATCGCGCGGCCGCCGAGCACGTAGGACGGGCGCACCACCAGCGGCAGGCCGAGATCGGCGGCCACCAGCCGCGCCTGCTCGACCGAATAGGCGATGCCGTTCTTCGGCTGTTTCAATCGCAGCCTGTCGAGCACGCGCTTGAAGCGGTCGCGGTCCTCGGCAAGGTCGATGGCATCGGGCGAGGTGCCGAGAATCGGCACGTCGGCCGCCTCCAGCGCACGCGCAAGCTTGAGCGGTGTCTGCCCGCCGAACTGCACGATCACGCCGTGCAGCGTGCCGTTGCTGCGTTCGGTAGCGACGATCTCGAGCACGTCCTCGGAGGTCAGCGGCTCGAAATACAGGCGATCGGCGGTGTCGTAGTCGGTCGACACCGTTTCCGGATTGCAGTTGATCATGATGCTTTCGAAACCGGCGTCGTGCAGCGCGAAGCAGGCGTGGCAGCAGCAATAGTCGAACTCGATGCCCTGGCCGATCCGGTTGGGTCCGCCGCCGAGGATGATGACCTTGTTCTTGTCCGACGGCGCGCTCTCGTCGGCGAGCGTCCCTGCGAACGGCGTTTCATAGGTCGAATACATATACGCGGTGGGAGAGGCGAATTCGGCGGCGCAGGTGTCGATGCGCTTGAACGCGGGACGAACGCCGAGCGCATGGCGCTTCGACCTGACCTCGGTTTCGGTCGCCCCCGCCAGCACCGCCAGCCGCGCGTCGGAAAAGCCCATCGCCTTCAGCGTGCGCATGCCGAAGGCGTTGCCCGGCAGGCCGTTGGCCCTGATCTTCGCTTCCATGTCGATGATGCCGCGCATTTCCGCCAGGAACCACGGGTCGATCTTGCAGGAGGTGAAGATCTCCTCGTCCGACCAGCCGAGCCGCATCGCCTGCGCGACCTGGAGGATGCGGTTCGGCGTCGGCGTCCCGAGCACGGCGCGGATCGCGTTCTTGTCGTCGCCGCGGCCCAGCCCCTCGATCTCGATTTCGTCGAGCCCGGTCAGCCCGGTCTCGAGGCCGCGCAGCGCTTTCTGCAGGCTTTCCTGGAAGGTGCGGCCGATCGCCATCACTTCGCCGACCGATTTCATCGAGGTGGTCAGCGTGATGGAGGCGCCGGGAAATTTCTCGAACGCGAAGCGCGGAACCTTGGTGACGACGTAGTCGATGGTCGGCTCGAACGAGGCCGGGGTCGCGCCGCCGGTGATGTCGTTGGCAATCTCGTCGAGCGTATAGCCGACCGCGAGCTTGGCGGCGACTTTTGCGATCGGAAAGCCGGTGGCCTTGGATGCCAGCGCGGAAGAGCGCGACACCCGCGGGTTCATCTCGATCACGACCATGCGCCCGTCGGCGGGATTGACGCCGAACTGCACGTTGGAGCCGCCGGTCTCGACCCCGATCTCGCGCAACACCGCCAGCGAGGCGTCGCGCATGATCTGGTATTCCTTGTCGGTCAGGGTCAGCGCCGGTGCCACCGTGATGGAATCGCCAGTGTGCACGCCCATCGGATCGAGGTTCTCGATCGAGCAGATAATGATGCAATTGTCCTTGTTGTCGCGCACCACCTCCATCTCGAACTCTTTCCATCCGAGCACGCTTTCCTCGATCAGGACCTCGTCGGTGGGAGAGGCGTCGATGCCGCGCTCGACGATCTCGATGAATTCCGCCTTGGTGTAGGCGATGCCGCCGCCGGTGCCGCCCATGGTGAAGGAGGGGCGAATGATCGCGGGCAGGCCGATGTTGTCGAGCGCGCGGAGCGCGTCCGGCAGGTTCTTGGTCTGGATCGAGCGCGGAGTTTCAAGCCCGATGCGGGTCATCGCCTCGCGGAAACGGCCGCGGTCTTCCGCCTTGTCGATCGCGTCCGCCGTGGCGCCGATCATCTCGACGTCGAACTTGGCCAGCGTTCCCTGCCGGCGCAGCGACAGCGCGCAGTTCAGCGCCGTCTGTCCGCCCATGGTCGGCAATAGCGCGAAGCCGCCGGCAACGACATGGCGTTCCTTCTCGATGATCTTGCCGACGATCTCCGGCGTGATCGGCTCGATATAGGTGGCGTCAGCCAGTTCGGGATCGGTCATGATCGTGGCCGGATTGGAATTGACCAGCACGATTCGGTAGCCCTCTTCCTTCAGCGTCTTGACCGCCTGCGTTCCCGAATAGTCGAATTCGCAGGCCTGCCCGATCACGATGGGGCCGGCGCCGATGATCAGGATGGTGGAGATGTCGGTTCTTTTGGGCATCAAGTCTCAACGGTTGGCATTCGGGCACAAAAAAAGGGCGCGCATGCCGCGCGTCCCTCGAGCCAAAGCGCCGGGTTGCCCCTCGCGCGCGGGTGGTCTTTAGACCAGATTTCGCAACCGCGAAAGGGTCTTAACGCCGCCATCAACCGGCATTTGGCCGCTTTTTATTTGGGATGGTCTTCACGCTGCGAGCTGCGGCGCGGCAAGCCGTTCTGCAGAGAGCTGAAGCGGCGAGCAGCAAGGCTTCGCGATCAGCAAGAAGGCTTCAAGAAGGCTTGGAGGCCCGGCCTGGATTTGAACCAGGATAAAGAGCGATGCACTGCTCTCGCGTCGACGCTTTCCGCCACCGGGCCATCCGCATCATCGCCGATCGCGGCCCGGCAAGCCATGCCTTGCCGGGGTTAACCCTAACCCCGGTAAAAAGCTATCAAAACGCGTGCCTTGCAACGAACGTCATCCGCCATGGATTGTGCCCGATATTGACATGGGCGCGCGAGGCGCTGAATCCGCTGGTCGCAAGCTTGGCTGTGATCTCGGCCTCGCTGTAACGCTGCAGGCCGACGCGCGATCGCAACTGCCGGTAATCCGACAGTGCGGTCGAGACCAGCCCGATCATCGCGTCCTTCAGGAAGCGGTGGGCCGCCGCAAAACGCAACAGTGCCAGCACGTCCCTGAGCATGCCGACCTCGGGGCGCAGGACATCGCCCAGGATCAGCCGGCCGTTGGGCTTGAGTAGCCGGCGAATGGTCGCGAATGCCGCGTCCAGCTCGTCCGGCGTCATATATTGGATGACTGAATTCATGATGGCGAGATCGATTGACTTTTCTTCCATTTTCCGCAAATCCTGCAATGACCGCACCCGGATCCTGGTGCTGGGAGCAAACCGCGCGATCAGCCGGCCGCGCACGCCGGGCGCGGGCTCCGCCAAAATCAGCTTGCCACAGGCGTCTGCCACCTTGGCCGCCGACAGCGCCTCGCCGCAGGCATAGTCGAGCACCACGGCGTCGTGGGAGGAAATGTAACCTATGATATCTTTCGCGATCTGCTGGAAATGCAGGTCGCGGTGCAGCTTGCTCACGTAGATCGTATGGGTGGAATCGTAATAGTCGATCCAGTCGTCCATTGCAGCAGAAGTCCGGTAAAACAGCCGTTCCGGTCAGGGAACGCATTAAGGATAGTATGCGTTAGATGGTTCGGCGCGCCGTGTCTATTGCCGCCGATTCCCGCTTCCCAACAGGCCTAACAGGAAGGTGCATCGTGAGCAAAGCCAAGTCCGATAAGACCTCACCCGACCTCGATACGCCGACCGACATGCCGCGTGCGGCGGTAGACAAGATTTCGGCATCGCTCAACACGCTGTTGGCCGACGCCTTCGCGCTCTACGTAAAGACCAAGAATTTCCATTGGCACGTCAGCGGTCGGCATTTCCACGACTATCACTTGATGCTCGACACGCAGTCAGAAGCGATCTTCGGCACCACCGACCAATTGGCCGAGCGGGTCCGCAAGCTCGGCGGCACCACGCTGCGCTCGATCGGTGATATCGGTAAGCACCAAACCATCAAGGACAACGACGATTCCTATGTGCCGCCGCGCGAGATGCTGCGCGAGTTGATGGAAGACAACAAGCATATGGCGGCTGCGATGCGGAAGACGCACGAATTGTGTGACGACCAAGGCGATTCCGGCACCGCGGGGCTGCTGGAAACCTTCATCGACGAAACCGAGCGCCGTACCTGGTTCCTGTTCGAAGCCAGTCGCCAGGAGGGCGGCAACGAGGCGTAGGGCTCCGCCATCACGCCGCCATTACGATGATGCCAGAAACGAGCCGCCCGGCGATCCGCGGGCCGCTCGTTCTGTTTGTAGCCCGGATTGAACCAACGGGTCGCGCGAATGCGCGGCCGATGGCAGGCTCGGCGAAATCCGGGGAATCCGAAGGCGGGAAACCGCTGCTCCGGATTTCGCTATCCTCGATCCGGGCCGTTTCGCTCGCGGCGGTTAGCTGCGTTTCCATAAGCGCAGCAGTGGGCCGTCCTTGCCGAGTGCCGGGTCGGTGTCGGGCAACTCCACCTCTGGAATGGTTTTCAGCGCCTTGCGATGGTTTTCCGGTGTCGGACGCGTGACCTGCATTTGCGGTCCCGGCGGATAGGCGCCGATCACGCAAAAGTCGCCGCTGGCCCGAACACATTGATGTCCGGTGCCGGCGGGCAGGACGGCGACGTCACCCGCCGCGATCTCGAAGTCGCGGCCGCGGTCGCCGCCAAACCGCACGCGGGCATGGCCGCGGGCAACGCCGAGCGCTTCGTGCACCGTGGCGTGGTAGTGCAGATAGTCGTAGATGCCGTTGCGCCACATCCCGCCCCAGCCATTGGCGCCGAACAGCTTCTCGATCGTCTCTTCGGGATGATCGCCGTCGAATCTCACCGCGCCCTTGTAGACGAGGAGCGGCATCGGGTTGTTGGGAACAAGACCATCGTCCTTAAAAACCACGGCGAGCGGCTCGATATCCGCATTGACGATTGGCATGACGCTTTCCAACTCTGGCTTGTGGGCAACCCGCTTGCGATGCTCGCAGGATCAAACCGGTAACGACGGCTGCCGTTCCCTTAAGTTATCGGGCGTTTCCGACCGGAATCTCGAACACCAGGCAGCTCGTGGTGGCATGCGCGAGCAGCCGGCCCTTGGCGTCGACGATGCGGGCTGCGGCGGTCGCGGTGCGGCGGCCGACATGCAGCGCGCGTCCTTCAGTGCGTACCGTGCCGGTCTCGTGGGTCATGCCGCGGATGAAGCTGATCTTGAACTCCAGCGTGGTATAGCCGGTGCCGACCGGCAGCATCGAATGCACCACGAGCCAGAATCCAATGGCGTCGCGGCGTAGCCGCCATCAACCGAGCCGATCGGATTGTAGTGCCGCATGCCCGGCACGCTGTCGACCACGATGACGCCGGGCTCGGCCGTGCAATCGAATGGCTCGACCGTCTGCATGATCGGCGGCTCTGGCAATTTGCCCGAAAAGATCGCACGCACGAAATCGATCCCCGCCATCGGGGCTATCGTCGCGGTCGGCGTCACGCCGTATTGGTTTTGGCGCGGGCGGGGGCGTCGGGCATAAAGGGGTTTCCTCGTTACGATGACGGATACCATACTAAGGCAGGCGGGTACTCGCAATCGCGGCATCGTGTCCCGAGCCCGGTGCGCTACGATAAGACGCTCCGCAGAACCGAGAGCGAGCTATTCTATTCGGGTAGGCCGATGGGTTCCGGATACGCTGCGGCGCAAGGACCGAGAGGGAATGTTATTTGAACATATCGTCCAAGATAGAAATCCCTCTGGTTTTCAACCAAGAAATGAGCGCCTCTTTAGCAGAGAGGGCGGCCACTCCAAGGGCAGCAGCGCCAAACCGTCTGAGCACGATTCTAAGCGGCTTTACCGCAAATTCGAGTAGATACATCCAAGATGTCTGGGTATCTTCTTTAAGACGCTTCGAGACGGCCGAAAGCTTATCTTGGACGAACGCTTTCTCTTCAGGATTCGAGGCGGAATAGCCGTTATCTTTTCGAAGCTCCTCAACAACTTGATCAAGAGCCTCTGTAGCCCGCGCCTGAGCAGTGTCATCGCGGTCAAGCGGAATCGGCTCCCAGGGGTCTGCCCCGGAGTTCTCTGTTTGAGATTGATCTAATCCAAGAGTGGCTTCCAATCGCGCGTAGCGCTCGTCGTCAAATTGATCAATTTTTATGATGCCACTTCGCGATAACCTATAGCCGTCCAAGGCAACTTGATAAGTTTGGCCTCCTTGTATAGGCAATCCAACGATGCCAGTCCTCTCGCGAGTCTCGGTGCGTTGTTCAACCTCGCCTCTGTTTACTAATTGTGAAAGCTCGAGTTTGATCGCGTTTGCAGGTTGTGCTTCGATCGCCGATCTTATTTGCTCGAAGGTCAAGAAATTTGTCTTGTCGTCGAAGAAATTGTGATGAAGGACCATCAAGACTTGGTCAGAGATAAGTAGCAGATCTAACCGGCGCCGCATGTTGCACCGTTAGCGCTTCTTCGCGCGCATCAGATCCGCGAACCGCTTGAACAGGTAGTGCGAGTCGCGCGGGCCGGGCGAGGCTTCGGGGTGGTACTGCACCGAGAACACCGGCTTGCCCTCGAGCTGGATGCCGCAATTCGATCCGTCGAACAGCGAGACGTGGGTCTGTGTCGCGCCCTGCGGCAGGGTCGCCTGGTCGACGGCAAAGCCGTGGTTCATCGAGGTGATTTCCACCTTGCCAGTGGTCTCGTCCTTGACCGGATGGTTGGCGCCGTGATGGCCCTGATGCATCTTCCTGGTCTTGGCGCCGACCGCGAGGCCGAGCATCTGGTGGCCCAGGCAAATGCCGAATGTCGGCGTGCCCGACTCGATCACCTTCTGGATCACCGGCACGGCGTATTTGCCGGTTTCGGCGGGATCGCCCGGGCCGTTCGACAGAAACACGCCGTCGGGCTTCAGCGCCAGGATGTCCTCGGCCGAGGTGGTCGCCGGCACCACGGTGATCTTGCAGCCTTCGCCGGCGAGCAGGCGCAGGATGTTGCGCTTGATGCCATAGTCGATCGCGACTACGTTGAACTCGGGCGCGCTCTGCCGCCCAAACCCTTTTTCCCAGGACCACGGCGTCTCGTCCCAGGTGAAGCGCTGGCCTGACGTGACCATCGGCACCAGATCCATGCCTTCGAGGCCGGGCCATTCGCGCGCCTCTTCCTTCAGGCCGTGCAGGTCGAACACACCGTTACTGGCGTGCGCAATCACGGCATTGGGCATGCCCTTGCTGCGGATCAGCGCGGTCAGCGCCCTGGTGTCGATGCCGGAGAGGCCGATGATTCCGCGCGCGCGCAGCCACTGGTCGAGGTGTTTTGTGGCGCGATAGTTCGAAGGATCCGATATCGCCGATCGGAGGATCACGCCGCGCGCGCCCGGCGTCGCCGCCATGTTCACCGTCTCGATATCCTCGTCGTTGGTGCCGACGTTGCCGATATGCGGGAAGGTGAACGTGATGAGCTGGCCGGCATAGGAGGGATCGGTCAGGATCTCCTCATATCCGGT
>JAGXAF010000042.1 GCA_018971675.1 Bradyrhizobium sp. | reverse complement strand
AAGCTCCGCAACGATGAACGGCGCGCGTTCCGTACGTTTTATGCGATTGAAACCCTGAATATTCCCGATCGTCGCGCCTGCGGGTCAGGTGTGGACCTGGATATCGCGTTTCTGGGGACGGTTGCCTTGCAGCAGGCAGGCCTGCCGCTTGATCCGATATTCGCCACCCGCGCCAGCTTGCTGGATCAATGCCGGGAAACCTACTTCGCATCCGCCTCCGAGCGAAAGCGCCGTTTCCACCGTACGCTCGTGGATCTGGGCATGATCGATATGGCGCCGGCCGTACAACGCGAGCACCATTCGTCCGCGCTGCCGAAAATCCGTTAGGCTTTTACCGCGGCCTGCCGCTCAGCATTCAGGAAGGCCCGCGATCTCGGCGATCGGGACCGCCGGCTCTAAAGAGGTACACCGGAAGCGCGAGGCCGGTGACGCGCGCGGTGAAAGGGCATATCGCGGGATCTCCTTCCAGGTCATAGCGGCGTTCTCAATAGCCGGTCATCTCGAGGTAACCGACGCCGGCGTGGCTGCCGGTGAAATTGATCGGCCCTTCCCAATAAGGAAAGCTGGTCCCCATCCAGCTTTTCGGATTGAGCGCGGTGCATTCGATGGCCATGTCGTGGGCGGGGATCTCGATCCGCCACGCCGTCGGCAGCTTGCGCGCCCCGATTTCCGTGGCGGCGGTCGGCGTCATCCTGATGCCGGACGATGGAATTTGCTGCGGCTTGCCATCGGGTGAAATCCAGTTACCGACGCCGGAATCGCGGCCGTCGGTCTGGCGGATCCGGTACAGCATCAGCTTTTCGCCTGTCTTCAGATGCAGCGCGAACCAGTCCCACCCGCTCTGGTCGGGCGCGAGCGGCTGGCTGCTCCATTCCCGATCCATCCACGCCAGTCCGGTGACTTCCACCGGCTTGTCATCGATGGCGAGGCGGCCAGCCGCCTTGAAGAACGGCTGGCTGTAATAATACGAAGCCTGTTCGCGCTCCGATTTGCGGCTGTAACCGGCATCGCCCTGCAGCACCAGGGCATGGTCGGCATCGAGCCGCAGCGCATAGCTGAAATCGACGCCGGACGCGCTCAGTTCGAGCGGCGCGATCGTCATCGCCTTCATGCCGTCGAGCCCGCGCATCTCCCAGGAATCGATCCAGCCGCGAAATGGATTTGCCTCAACGCCAGCCTGACCGACGCCGCCCCGCGCAAAGGTTTCGCTGAAGCGATGCAGGTCCGCGCGCGTCACCGCCGCATGGCCCATCCAGATCTGCTGGTTGGCCCATCCATGTTGCGTAGCGCCGGGCTTCAAGGCTTGGCGGAACAGGGTCCATTGCGCACCATAGGCATTGCCGGCGGAGTCCGCGAGGTTCGCGGTGACGTACCACCATTCGATCCGGTAACCCGGATGCGGGCCGAGATCGGCGGGGAAGGAAAACACCCTGCCGGGAACGACGGTTGAAAAGCCTTCCGCTGATTTGTCCAGCCCGGCAAAGCCTTGCGCGAGCGCACGCCCTCGGCTCAGGCCGAGCGCGAGGGCGGCGCCGGCGAAGGTGCGGCGGGAAATCATCATCCTATCGCTCATCGGCGAAAATCCTGATCAGGCTGGCCGGTTGCATGCGCGCCAGCTTTATCGCCGGAACCAGCGCCGCAGCCAATGCGGCCAGCATCGCCACGGCGATCAGTTCGATCAGTTGCAGCGGGAACACGGCAAACGGCAGCCGCCAGCCGAACGCCTTCACATTGACCACCGCGATCAGGCACCATGCCACGCATAATCCCAAGGGCAGCGCCAGCAAGGTCGTGATCAGCGCCACCGACATGGTTTTCAGCAACTCGATCGACGCAAGATGCCTTCGGGTGATTCCGGTCGCCCACAAGGGCGCGAGTTGCGGCAGGCGTGAATTGCCCAGCGTCAAAAGGCTCGTCAGCAGCGCGATGCCGGCAACGCCGAGCGTGAAGGTATTCAGCGCCGCGGTCACCGCGAAGGTCCGGTTGAAGATCCGCGTCGAGTCGGCTTTGAGCGTTGCCTGATCCAGCAGGTTGCGGCCATCGAGGCCGTATCTGGATTGTAGTGCCGTCATCAACGCGGGAATTTGCGCCGGCGCGACGCGCAGGCCCATGCGTGTTTGCGGGATCGCGGGAAAGTGCCGGAGCAGGGCGGCGACGTTGACGGTGACCTGGCCTTTCGGGTTGCCGTAATCGGCATAGATGCCGACGATCTCGATGGTCCAGATGCCGCCCGGTGCCGGCAGTTCGATGCGGCCGCCAAGCTTGAGGTTGAGCCGCCGCGCCAGTTGCTCGCTGACGAAACCGGCTTCGCCGGACCGAAGCCGAACCCAGGCGTTGGCAACCGATTGCAGCAGCGGCCAGTGGTCCCGGTAGGTGGCGTGATCGGGCAGGCCGACGATCTCGATGGGCGCGCCGTCGATTCCGGTCTCGGCACGGCCGCCCGGCAGGATCGCCTCTACTTCCGGCCGCTGCCGCAGCCATGCCTTGATATCGTCGGCCTGCGCGTTGTCGGAGGCGTTGATGTAGACGTCGGCGGCGAGCCGGCCATTCAGCCAGGTGGCAAATGTTCGGCTGAACGTCTCCACCATGGTGCCGACGCCGACATTGACCGCCAGCGCGAGCAACAGGGCCATCAGCGCCAGCGACAATCCTGAAAGTTGCTGACGGCTGTCGGCCCAGAACCAGGTCGCAAGCGCCTGACGGGCGCTGCGCTGGCCGAGCGACAGCACCCCTTCCAGTATCGCCGGCAGGATCAGTGCCGCGCCAAGCAGCAACGCCGCGAGCATGGCAAATCCGGATAACAGCGAATCGCCGAACCAAAACAGAAGAGCCGCGGCGGCGAAGGCGGCGACCGCGGCCGCGGCCTGCAGGATCAGCCAGTGATGCTGGGCCTGCTGCCAGGCTTGCGGCTGCGCGGTTGCCAGCAGCGGAAGGCGCATGGCCTTGAACAGGCTTGCGGCAGCGGCGACCAGCGCGCCGATGATGCTGATGGCGAGGCCGGCGAACCACCATTGCGGCTTTAGTGTCAGCTCTCCTGGAATTTCCGCGCCATAGAGGCCACGCAGGCTGGCGGCGACATCGGGCAACAGCGCGGCCGCGATCAGATAACCGCAGACAAGCCCGATCAGGCCGGCGAGCAGCGCCAGCGTCACCAGTTCGAGCACCAGCACCGCGTTCAGTTGGCGCGCCGAGACGCCGCAGGCGCGCAGCGTCCGCAGCATCGGCAGGCGTTGTTCGAATGCGAGCCCGATCGCCGAATTGACGATGAACAGGCCGACGAAGAACGACAGCAGGCCAAAGGCCGTCAGATTGAGATGAAAGCTGTCGGTGAGGCGCTCGAGGTCGCTTTCGGAATCGGCAGGCACCAGGCGCAGCCGCTCCCCGGCGATGCTGTCGAGCGGCGCATGCGGGCCCTGCGCCTTGCCGACCAGCAGGCGGGAAATCTCGTCCGGCCGGCGCAGGAGGTTTTGCGCGATGCCGATGTCGACCACCAGCACGCCCGGCACCATCTGCGGGACCTTGCGAAGCGGTGGCAGTCGCGCGCCGTCGCTTGCCTCGGGTGTGGCGCCTTCGGGCAGATCAAGCTCGGACAACGTCTCCGGCGCCACCAGCGTTTGTCCCGGCGGGGTGATGAAGGATTGCAGATCGGCCTTGCCGATCGTAGGCGCGGCACCGACCTCGACCGGTAGCGTGACCGGCTCGACGCCCAGCAAGCGATACGATCTGCCGCCGATCTGAAGCCGGCCTTCGAGTACCGGCGATACCGGCCAGCCTGCACGCCGCAAATCGACGAATATTTGCTGCGGCAGGCTGGCGCCCCGGCGCGGAACCAGCATCGGCACCCGCGCGCCGCCAAAGGTGGCGGCTGCGCGGTCGTAGCTCGTTCGCGCTTGCTGGTTCAGCGCCTGCACGCCGCTCCACAGCGCGGTCGCCGAGATCAATCCGATCAGCAAGGTCGCCAGTTGCATCGGATGCCGCCGCCAATGGCTCAACAGGACGCTGAGGATCCAGCCAACCCCGGTCATGCGACCAGTCCGGCGCTGAGGTTGACTTGGCGGTCGAGCGTGGCGGCGAGCCGCGCGCTGTGCGTCACCATCAGGAAGCCGCAACCGGTTCGCGCCACCAGGTCGCGCGCCAGCGCCAGCACCTCGTCCGCGGTCGCCTCGTCGAGGTTGCCGGTGGGCTCGTCGGCGAGAACCAATAGCGGTCTTGTCGCCAACGCCCGGCCGATCGCGACCCGCTGCTGCTGGCCGCCGGACAATTGTTCAGGATAGCGTCTCAATAACGCGCCTAGCCCGAGGCGCTCCACCAGTTCGCCGTGCCAGGCCGGGTCATGACGGCCGGCGATGCGGGCCTGGAAGGCGAGGTTGTCCTCCACGTTCAGGCTCGGGATCAGGTTGAACTGTTGGAATACCAGGCCGAGCCGGTCGCGCCGCAGTGCCGCCCGCCCGGAATCGCTGAGGTCGCCGATGGACGCGCCGGCAAGCCTGATCTCGCCGCTATCGGCGCCATCGAGGCCCGCGATCAGGTGCAGCAGCGTGCTCTTGCCGCTGCCGGATTCTCCGGTCAATGCGACGCGCTCGCCGGGGGCGATATCGAGATTGACGCCGCGCAGCACCACAACCTGTTCGCCGGCGGAGCGATAGCTCTTGGTCAGATTGCGGACGCTCAGCACGATATGGCCACCGCTGGTCATTTCGAACGCCGTGCCTCACATCGGCTTCCGGTATTTCAGCACGAACTCGTCGTTCGGCACTTTCGGATGAAACACCGCGGCGTCGCGCGGATCGTTCGGATTGCGCAGGAAATCTGCATCGGCCACGAATTTGAAGCCGGCGGCCTCGATTTCCCGGCGCAGCGTGCTCTCCTCGATACGATGCAGCGTCTTGCCGACGCTTACACCGTCGCCGATCTTCGCGGAATGGTCGGCGATCACCAGCAATCCGCCGGGCTTCAGCGCCGCAAACATCTTCTTGTTCATCTCGGCACGGTCGACCGGCATGTAGGTGATGTCGTGATAGGCAAAGAAGAACGTGATCAGATCGAGGTTGCCGACATCGGGCGGAATCGGATCGTCGAAATTCCGGATCACATGTACGACATCCTTCATTTCGGGCTTCTGCGCGCGGATGTCGAACCTGTCCTTGATGCGCTCCATGACGGCGGCGGAATCCTGCGCGTAGACGATACCACCAGGCGCGATGGCGCGCGCCAGAAGCTCGGTGCTGTAGCCGGCGCCGGCCTCCATATCGAGTACTTTCATCCCGGGCCTGACGCCGGTGAACGCGAGGAGCTTGGCGGGCTGACGGCGCTGATCGGTCTGCCGGTCGGCATCGCTGCGGTCGGGCGCCGCGACAATGGCGGCGTAGTCGGGCGTGTCCTCGGCCTTCACCGGCGTCATGCTGCGCACGGCGAGGATAGAAAGCACGGCAAAAAGGCCGGCGGCACACGCGCTGCGGCAGATCGAATAGGTCATTCGGCAAATCCTGTTTTTGTTATTCGCGTAACATACCAAGACGGCAGCCGGATATCACGGTTGCAATCGCAAGAACGACGCGATCGTGATGGATTGCGACGCGTTTTCGATGTGGCGTCTGGCGCTATTTCGAGTGCGAGACGTGGAGCGCCGCCGGGCAGTACGGGGTTGTCCATCCCACACCAAAATGGCGGATTGCAATGCCGGCAACGCCGGGGCCAGCTTCGCAGAAAGCGAACGATCAAGATGCCGGCGGGCTTGACAAGCCAGTCAGGGATGCATCACGCCCGCTGTGGAACCGGTCAGCTTCGCCTGGGCGCCTGGCCGGGAGCTTTCCTGCGGACGGTCAGTGACGAGCGCGAGCAGGACAGTCAGCACCATGAAGACGACGGAGGTACCGAACACCCAGTGCGGCATGTTCTGGTCCATGATCCAGCCGAACAACAGCGGACTGACGATCCCGCCGATATTGAATCCGGTGGAGACGATGCCGAACGCCCGGCCGGCGGCGCCCGGAGGGACGGCGTTGCGCACCAGCATGTCCCGTGAAGGCGCAATCATGCCGCCGAGGAAGCCCGCGAGCGCCATGGCCGCGATCAGCAGCGGCGGCGGCAATGCGATGACGGCGATCGCCAGCACCAGCGCGGCATTGATCGCAAAGCTTGTGGCGGCGACCTGGCCGTGACGCCGGGTGCGGTCGGCGAGGAATCCGCCTGCCAGCACGCCGGCGGCGCTGGCGCCGAGGAAAGCCGTCAGCGCGATGTTGGCGGTGGAAAACGAAGCGCCGTAGCCGCTCATCAGCGCGACCACGCCGAAATTACCAATCCCCGCATTGGACAGGCTGAGCAGCATGAAAAAGATCGTCAGCACCACAAGCGCCGGCGTGATGATGTTCTGCTTCGGCGCCGGCGTCCCACTGGGGACATGGTCTGCCGTGCTCGCATCGGGAATGCCAGCTACGACAACAAGCAGCGCGACGGCAGGACCGACCGCGCCGGTTACGATCAGTGCGCCATGGCCGCCGATGCTCGCAACCAGCGCCGCAACGGTGGCCGGCGCGACCGCGGCGCCGACGAAGCCGGCAAAGGTGTGGATCGAAAAGGCGCGGCCCATCCGCCTTTCGTCCATATGGGCTGAGAGGATCGCGTAATCGGCCGGATGATAGACGCTGTTGGCAAGTCCAAGCAGCACGGCGCTGGCAATCAGCCATGGATAGCTCAGATGCAGGCCGAGCATAATCAGCGCGAAGCCGCCGAGCGTGAGTCCCATCAGCAGAATTTTGCGGGCGCCGATATGGTCGGCCAGATAGCCGATCGGCGCCTGGGTCAGGCCGGACACCACCGCGAAGATGGTCAGCGGGACGCCGAGATCGATATAGCTGACGCCGAGTTGCTGTTTCAAGAAAGGGAACAGCATCGGCAGCACGAACATGTGGAAATGGCTGACCCAATGCGCCGCCGAGATCGCGGCGAGCGTCCGCAGCGAACTGTCGGCTTTGGTTGCTTGCGGCGCGGCCAGAACATCGACCATCTCGGCTTGCTATCTCCGTAGAATCCGCCTGTCAGGGTGCGGCGGAAACTATCGCCGGGCGCTGTTATTTGTCCATGAATGCTGATGCATGGCGGCCTCCCGCAAACCGGGCTGGCGGAGGTCGAAAATAATGACAAGACAGGGCTGCCCGATGCGGGAAGGATGTCCGCCATGGCGAACGCCGCGCATACGCCAGGGTTGCTTCGGGTGCTGGTTCCCGAGGGAAACAGCACATCGGCGCGAGAGGCGATCACCATCCTTGGACTGGCGGGCCACCGCATCGAGGTCTGCGACCCCAGCCGGTATTGCCTCGCCATGTTCTCGCGGTTCGTCCGGCACTTTCATCGCTGTCCGCCGCTGCGCGATGATCCCGCCGGATATCTCGCCTTTATCGAAAAATTGCTTGCCGCCGGACGTTTCGACGTGCTGCTGCCGACTCATGAGCAGGGTTTTCTGTTCGCCCGATCAAGCGAACGTCTGTCCGGCCGTGTCGGGCTCGCGCTGCCGGGATTCGAAAGCTATCGCATGGTGCAGAGCAAGGCCGGCTTCAGCCGATTGCTGCATCGGTTGGGGTTGCCGCAGCCGCCGACGCAAATCGTCACCTCGGAAAATGAGCTTCGCGCCGCCATGCGATTTCCCGCCGTTGTCAAGACCTCGGTGGGCACCGCCAGCCGTGGCGTCTGGTTCGCGCACGATGTCCGCGATCTCGACAACGCCGTGCGGGATATCCGCGCGACGGGCCTGAGCACGAACGGCGCGTTCGCCGATGAGGTGCTGGTGCAGGATCTTGTCACAGGTCCGATCGGGAAAGCGCAGGCGGTGTTTTGCCATGGCCGATTGCTCGGCTTTCACGGCTACCGGCGAATCGCCGCTGGCGTCGGGGGCGGCGAGGCGATCAAGCAGAGCGCTGTTGATTCCAACGTGCGCATGCAGGTTGCTGCGATCGGCGCGCATCTTGGCTGGCACGGCGCGCTGTCGGTCGACTATGTGCTGTCCGATCGGACGAAGCCGTTATTGATCGATTGCAACCCGCGTCTGGTCGAACCGATGAGCGGTTACCTCGCCGGCATCGACCTGGTCGGACTGCTGGTCGCGGTCTCGCTGGGGCAAACGCCAACACCCTTGCCGCAGGGCCGCGATGGCGTGCGGACGCATCTTGCGATGCAGGCGTTGCTCGGATGCGCGTCACGCGGTGGCAACCGGCGCGACCTCATGCGGGAGGGCTGGCACCTCGCGACCGGGGGCGGAGCCTACGGCGGCAGCACCGAGGAGTTGACGCCGGTCGGACAGGACCGGGCCAGCATCGTGCCGCTTGCGATGATCGCGATCGCCTTGCTGGCCAGGCCGAAGCTCGCGGCCACGCTGCCAAAAACAGGCTGGGGCGCGCATCTGCTCGATCTCAAGAGCATCCGAACCATCGAACGCGCGGATTTTCGTTAGGGCGTTTTTCGAGCGAAGCATGCCCCCGGACTTGATCCGTGGGTGGATACCGGTTCGCGTAAAGAAAACGCGTCAAACAAGAATCTAAAGCCCCGTTCCGATTCCATCGGAACGGAAAAGACTCGTCGCGTCAGGTTCGATGCCCGCCGCGTTGCTGCCCGGTGAGCCATTCCGACAGCGCGGGGGCCTTTTCTCCGGATTTCCTTGCCTTGCCGGGTGCCTTCCTGGGCGCGGCGACCGGCGGCGGGGCGGCGGCCTCGCGCGCGAGCCGCAAGGCTTTCAGCCGCGCCATGTTGTCGAGCACGGCCTTGGTGGAGACGTCGCGATCGAGCATCGCCGTCCTGGCCTTGTTGAGGCGCGCTTCGGCGCGGTCGCGATCCGATTTTGTCATTTGCTCTCCCCCTTTTTGGATTCTGGTTGATTCTGCCTTTCTCCGCCGGCCTCTAGCGCCCGGCGGCCCCATCTGTAACTGAACCCGTCAGCACCGGGCCGCCGGCTTTCTTCCAGGCGTCGATACCGCCGGCGATATGGGCGGTGTTGGCAAGGCCTGCTTCCCTGGCGGCAGCGACGGCCATCGCAGAGCGCTCGCCGAATGCACAAAAGAACACGATGCGGCGGCCGGTCGCGGCGGCCACTTCGCGCAACATGCCGCCCGGACGCAGGCTCTCATCGATGCCCGGATAGGGTGCGTGCAGCGCGCCCGACAGCGTGCCGTGCCGCGCGCGTTCGCTGTTCTCGCGAAGATCGACCAGCAGTACCTCGGGCCTGCCCAGGCTTTCGATCGCGGTGCGCGCCGACAGCGCCAGGCCCTGCTTTTCCAGTTCTTCCTGGTGCAGACCGACATGCATGTTGGCGGGCACCACCACATCCATCAATTTCGGATTCGGCAGCTTGAGATTGTTCATCAGCTCGACATACTCATCGACCGAGCGCACCTGCAGCCGCGGATTGTAGCGCTTCTCCTCGCCGATGGTGGAAACGGTATCGCCCTTGTAGTCGTGGGCGGGGAACACCATGGTTTCGTCCGGCAGTTTCAACAGCCGGTTGAAAATCGAATCATATTGAGAGCGTGCGCTGCCGTTCTGGAAATCGGTGCGGCCGGTGCCGCGGATCAATAGCGTATCGCCGGTGAAGACGCGATCGCCCATCAGGTAACTGTAGGAATCATCGGTGTGGCCGGGCGTGTAGATCGCGTCGAGGGAAAGACCTTCGATCGTCACCTGGTCGCCGTCGGCGACGCGCATCGCCACCACGTCGGCCTTGCTCTGCTCGCCCATGATGGTGACGCAATGGGTGCGGTCGCGCAGTTCGCCCAGGCCGGTGACATGGTCGGCGTGCAGATGGGTATCGACAGCCTTGACCAGCCTGAGATCGAGTTCGCGCAGCAGCTGGCAGTAGCGCTCGACCTTCTCCAGCACCGGATCAAGGATCAGCGCCTCGCCGCCGGGCCGGCTGGCGAGCAGATAGCTGTAGGTCCCGGACACATTGTCAAAGAGCTGACGAAAAATCATGGTCGCCGGTTACCGCTTCCCAGCCGACAATAGTCTGTTTTCGCGAGGTTGGCAGTAGAGATTTTCTTTGGAAAAGCAAGTTTCTAGAAATCGATCCTATCCCGGATCGCGTCCAGTCCGGCCTTGGCGCAGGCCTCGTCCTTGTCGCCGCCCGGCGCGCCGGCAACCCCGATGCCACCCAGAACCGTACCGCCGGCCTCGATCACCAGCCCGCCCGGCAGCATGGCGGTTTGCGGCACATGCGCCAGACCTGAATCCATCGCGCCTGACTTGATCGATCTTGCGAGGTCGCTGGTCGCGGCGTGGAAGCCCAGCGCGGTATAGGCCTTGCGGGTCGCGACGTCGGCGGCGGGCAGTCCGGCATAGCGGTCGCGCAGCAGGACCTGCGGTTGACCGAAACGGTCCATCACGGCGACCGCGATCTGGAATCCGTCGGTGCGGCATTGTTTCAGAGCGGCCTGCGCGGCCTCAAGCGCAACTTCCGGCGACAGCGACTTGTAAGTCACGGTGGCGCTGTCGTCGGCAATTGCCGCGGGCGCGCCGAACGCGAACAGGGCCGCGATGACCGCGGCCTGACGTCGTATCGACCGTCGCACCGTCATGGCTTCACATAGCTCCAGCCTTGTTCCTGCAACTCGCTCAGATGCACAACGCCGGAGGGGACAACCGTGGCGTCGGAAACGATCTGTATCGGATGGCCTTCGGCCTTTTCCATGTTCTGCATGGTGTTGTGGCAGGCGGAGAACTGGATCTTTCCGGGAAAGACCAAGTCTTTGAGCCGCTTGATGCGGTCCTGCACCGGCGAGGTGTCGGCGCGCAACATATGCAGGCCCGGCCCATAGGCGGTGATGTCGATGTCGACCTCCTCCTTTTTATCCCTGTAGTATTGGATCATGTTGGTGGCGTTGCCGAGCGCCAGATTCATGACCTGCAGATCGTTCTGGTCGACCTGGATGGCGACACGATGTGGTTTGGCATCCGCGGCAAGGGCGGAAGAGGCGAAGGCCATCGATAGAATGGCAACGGCGGCGAGACGGCGAAACATGAAGGACTCTCCCTTGTTTTCTCGTCATTGCGAGCGAAGCGAAGCAATCCAGTCTTTCTTTTTGACTCTGGATTGCTTCGTCGCTTCGCTCCTCGCAATGACGGTAGTGAATTAAGGCCTGACCAGTGTATATCCGTTTTCGGTGAGCGACAGGATCCGTCCGACCCCGACCTGAACCGGTGTCGCGGCGGGAATATATTGCGGCCGCTTGCCGGTCTCGCGCTCGATGGTATCGACCGTGTTGAGGCAGATGTCGAACCTGACGCCCTGCGCGACCAGGCTTTCGATCAGCTTGCGGTTGGGATTATCCGGAAACAAAAGCTCGATCCCCGGCCCGAACGCCACCACCTCGATCGCGACCTTGTCGGGATCGTAGAGTTTCAGCAGGTTGTAGGCGACGCTGATGACAAGGGCCTGCTTTTTCGAATCCTTGTCCGAAAGCTGCAGCACCAGGCGATGTTCGGCGAACGGCTTGTCCGGCAACGGCGCAGGCTCGGCGGCGCGCGCAACGGGCGCAGCGAGCGTCAACATCATCGCCATCGCAGCGCGAAAGATCGATCGCCGGTCGGTCCGCAAATGCTCCATCCCTGGCAAAACTCTTATTCCTGGTTCAGGCCCGGATTGTCGTCGACGCCCTTCAGGGTGACGTCGGTGTCGCGCCGGTCGGTGTGCTTGCCGGAACGCAAATGCCTGACGACGACGTCCCACACCGGCATGCCCTTTCGTTCGTTGACGGAGGCCCATCCCGCCACCTTGTAGCTCTTCCCGGCCTCGATGGCGCGGCCATTGTCGAGCTTGAGGGCGGAAATGCGCTTGCCCGCGCCGTCATTGGGCGCGCAGGTATAGGACATGCCGCCGACGCGGACCATGTCGCCGCCCTGCTGATAATAGGGATCGGCATTGAACAGATTGTCGCAAACGTCTTCGAGGATGTCCTTGAGCTGGCTGCCGGTCATGCTCTGCACATAGGTCTCCGGATAGGTGATCGCGGTCTCGGCCAGCACGTCCTGCATCGTCAACGGTTGGCCCGGCATCACGCTGGTACCCCAGCGGAAACCCGGCGACAGCGCGATCTCGGCGTCGAGTTCGCCGCGCAACGCGTGGCAGATCAGTTGATCCATGGTGCCGTTGAAATTGCCGCGACGGTAGAGCAGGCGGTCGGCGGTGGCGATCTTCTCGGCGTCGGGGGTCGCAAACGGCTCGCGCGACTTGTCGATCAGCGTCTGCATCGCCGGATCCGGCTTCAGCAGTTCGGAAAACACCGGCAGCAGCCGGTAGCGCACGCCGCCGATCTTCCCTTTGGCAAGATCGAGGTCGAGCACGCCCAGGAATTTTCCGTTCGAGCCGGCATTGGTCACCAGTGTGACGCCACCCGGATTGTTGACCGTGATCGGCTGCGGAATCGCGTCGTGGGTGTGCCCGCCGAGGATGACGTCGATGCCGCGGACACGGCTGGCGAGCTTCAGATCGACGTCCATGCCGTTATGCGAGAGCAGCACCACGGCATCGGCCTTGTCGTTGTTGCGCAGGCCGTCGACCAGCTTCTGCAATTCCTCCTCGCGGATTCCGAAGGTCCAGTCCGGCGTGAATCGCTTGGGATGCGCGATCGGTACGTAGGGGAAGGCCTGCCCGATCACCGCGACGCGGTGGCCGCCGATCTCCTTGACAAGCGACGGCTTGAACACCCGGCCCGAGGCGGCATCGAATGCCTTGGCATCGTTGAAGGCGGCCTCCTCGGTCAGGAATACGTTCTGTGCCAGGAATTCACCCTTGAAGCGCTGCAGATTCTTGCGCAGCGCGGCTTCGCCATAGGTGAATTCCCAGTGTCCGGTCATCGCCTCGATGCCGAGCAGGTTGGCGGCGTCCACCATGTCGGAGCCCTGGGTGGCGTTGGCCTGTCCGGTGCCCTGCCATAAATCGCCGCCATCAAGCAGCAGCGCGCGCCCGGATCCGACGTCGCCGCGCAGCCGGTCGATCAGCGTTTTCAGATGCGCGAAGCCGCCAAGCTTGCCAAAGCGGGCGGCGCCCTTTTCGAAGTCGAGACAGGTGAACGCATAGGCGTCGGCGCTGTCAGCCCTGATGCCGAACCGATCGAGAAAGGCGCGTCCGACCAGATGCGGCGGCTTGCCCTGCATCGCGCCGATCCCGAGATTGACGCTCGGCTCGCGAAAATAGACCGGCTGCAATTGCGCGTGGGTGTCGGTCATGTGCAGGATGCGCGCATTGCCGAAGCGTTCGAGATCGTAAACGCTGGCATTGTCGGCGGCCCACGCGCGCGACAGTCGGCCCGACAGCGTAACGGCGCCTGCTAGTTTGAGGAAATCCCGGCGACGGACGGTCATGCGATTCTCCGCGCCTCTTCGGACAAGGACTTTAGCGAATGACCGCGGCTTTCCAGGCGTCTTTCTCGTGGGTTGCCTGAAACACGGACGCCTTGGCCAGCGCTTCGGCTTCCCTTGCCTCGGCCACCGCGCTGTCAAAATTACCGGATTCGGCAGCTTTTTTTGCGTTGGCAAGCGTCGCCGCGGTCGTGGTCCACTGGTCGCGCTGGGCGCCGGCCTGCTTGTTGGCGGCCTCGGCCTCGGCATAGGCCGCATTGAAATCAGCCTCCGACGCGGCAGCCAGCAGCGAGGTCGAGGTTGTGGCCAGCAGCACAAAGGCGGCTGCGAGCGCCAATATCGGTATCCGGCGTGAGATCATTTTCATGGCCGCGCTCCCGGGCCGGAGATCGGCAGTCCATTGCTGACGTAGGAAAGATAGTATTCGAGATCGCGGTATTCGTCGGATTGCGGCTCGAGCGGCACGCCACGAATCTGCGAATTGCAGCTCGTGAAGCGCCGGCTGATGGTGCCCATGCCACCCCATGCGGAGCGGTAGATCGGCATCGCGTTGAGAATTCCCAGCGCCGGCGCGAGCGTTTCGGCACGAATCCGTTCACCCGGATTCTGCACGTGGCAGCTCGCGCAGGAGAAGTTGAGTTGGCCGCGCCGCGTATAGAAATATTCCTTGCCGTTTTCGAAGGCCGCGAGCGCGCGCGGATCGTTCGGGACCTTGATGTCGAACGGCTTGCCGCGCGAGGTGAACGCCATGTAGGCGGTCAGCGCGGCCATCTCATCCTTCACATAGGACAGTGGCGCCTCGCCATTGGCCTCGCGGCAGCGGTTCAGCGCCAGTTCAAGCGTAATGACCTTGCCTTCCCTTTCGTCGAAATAGGGGTAGTTCTGGCGGACGCCGATGCCGCCGTTGTCGAAACAATCCGCGTAGCTCTTGCCGTTCCTGAACGGCTTGGCGAACATCTCCTTGCCCATCTCGAGCGAGAATTCGTAAGGCGGGAATTCCTCCTTCTCGACCCATTGCCGGTGCATGTCCTCGTTCAGCGAGTAGGGGCCGTTGACGAAATCCGCGGGCTTCAGTTTGGGGAATTTGGTGGTGAAGTAGTTCTGGAATGCCTTGGCATCCGCCGCCGGGTCGACGCTGTCGGCGGCGCCCGCGGGCAGCGCAGCCGAAAGCAGCGTCGCAAGCCCAAAGGCCGCCGAAGCAAGACGGATCGCAGGTCGCAGGTTCATGTCTCCACCCGTCAGTTCAACCGTTATCTATTGAATCTTCGCCGTGGTCGTATCCGACGCACCCTTGTTGTCGACCCAGCTGATCTTGAGGTCGTCGCCCTTGTTGCCGCCCTTGAAGCTGAACTTGATATAGGGGTCCTTGGACACCGCCGTGCCCCAATCCGCGAGGAACACGGTCTTGCCGTTGCATTCGAACGCCAGTTGCTGGATGAAATGCGGCGGGATCAGATTGCCCTTGGCGTCCTTGACAAAGCCGGAATCCATCGGGTGCTGGATCAGCGCCTGGACCTCGGTGGTGTCGCCGGTCGCGGTGGCGCGCACGCGAATGGTTGATGCCATTTCCATACTCCTTCGGATGCCTGTTAACCGCCGCAGCCGCCGACGGTCACCTTGACTTCCCTGGTGGCGCTATAGAGCTTGCCGGCGGCTTCCACGATCACGGTGACATTGCTGGTCTTGGCCATTTTGAGGCGATTGGCCACGCTCGGGATGGTGCCCGGTGGAATGTTGTAGGACGCCGCCAGCGCGTTTGGATTATTGGCGACCAGGAACGAGATCGAGGTCACATCAGTCAACGTCGTCGTCACCGACATCGGAACCACCGCACCGTTCTCGGCGATCTCGGGCGCGTCGAGCTTGACCTTGTCGGATACTTCGGCGGTCTTGCCGTACAGCGCCTTGATGGCGTCGGCCTCGCCCTTCTGCTTGAACGCTCCCTCAGGCCATTTGTCGTTGGCTGCGGCGAGCGCCGGCACCGGGCCGAACGAAAATTCGCCGAGGCCGATCAGCGCGACCCCGACGGCGCCTTTCAGGATCAGCCGCCGCGTCGCCGCGAATTCCGGGAATGGGTCGTCGGTGGAGGTCATCCAAATCTCCAAAGCGCGTTCGCGCCGTCACAGGGTCTGCAGGAAATCCACGATCGCGTTGATCTCCGGCTCGGTCAAAATCCGGTTCCGTCCGAACGGAGGCATCACAGTCCGCGGATTGCGTTTGGTTTCGTCGTTGAGGATCGCGACCAGTTCGTTGCGATCCGGAAATTTGCTTTTGATGTCCTTCAGCTCCGGCCCGATGGTGCCGGGGAGATCGCCGCCCTTGATCACATGGCAGCTCAGGCAATTGCCCTTGCCGATATCGAACGCCAGTTGCTGGCCCTCGGCCGCGGCGGATTGCGCGTGGGCGGGACCTGCTGATGTCATGATGCCGACCAGCAACGCCAACAACAGCGCGGGAACCAGGTTCGTCAAGCGGCCGGGCCTTGTCGCGGAAGTGTCGTTCAACGCGTGTCCCCCGCAGGTTTATCGTGGTAATTTCGGGATTATAGGCTGTCAGAAGCAGAAATGCCAACGCCTGGCAACGCAGACAAAGTTATGAAGCGGTCGGTGAAAGCAGCCAACCTCGGTTGCCCATGATCGGGAGGACGGTGTGGCGGAGTTTGTCGTGGAGTTCGGCAGGGATGGCAGGCTAGTCGAGGCCGACGGCCGTCTCGATGCGGCGGCGTTTCACCGTAACCATCAGGCGATCTGGGCTGTATTGCGGCCATTTCTCGCGAGCAAATCAGGCGACGTGGTCGAGGCCGGCAGCGGCACCGGCCAGCACGTGGTTCATTTCGCCGGCCATAGTCCCGATATCACCTGGTGGCCGAGCGATCTCAACACGCAGCATCTTCGTAGCATTGATGCCTGGCGGGCGCATTCCGGATTGTCGAATATCCGTCCTCCATTGCGGATCGATTTGTCGGATCCGGCATGGTGTCCCGCCATGCACGACGGCAGCGGTCCCGGCAAATTGCTGGCGGTGTTTTGCGCCAATGTGATCCACATTGCGCCGTGGCGCGTCGCTGAAGGTCTGCTGGAAGGAGCAGGGCGCTATTTGCGCGCGGACGGGCGGCTGTTCCTGTACGGGCCGTTCAAGCGTGGCGGCAAGCACACCGCGCTCAGCAATGCGGTGTTCGACACCAGCCTTCGCGAAAGCAATGCCGAATGGGGCGTTCGTGAGGTCGAGGCGCTGGAGCGGCTCGCGGCTGGCGCGGGTCTGGCGTTGGTCGAAATCGCCGAGATGCCTGCCAACAATCTCATTCTGGTGTTTGGCCGGTCAGAAACAGTCGACCCCGGCGCATAGCGCAGGCTCGTTTGTGCCGGAGACGATCGACGACGCCCGTTCGGCGCTCGCCGAAATCCCGGTTCGGGATACCGGCTCGTTTACGTCAATTCCGACACCTGCCCGTCGGGCAGGCCGAATTCAAACGTGTTCAGCGTCATCGACACCAGCGTGTAGTAGCCGCACAGCCCGATGATCTCGACAATGCCACGCTCGCCGACCACGTTGACGGCCTCGTCGTACAGCGACTTGGCGACGCCATGGCCTTCATGCAGCGATTTGCTGACGTCATAGACGATCCTGGCCCTGGGGTCGTCGAAGTGCGGCGTGCGGCGGTCGCGGATGTCGTCGATGATCTTCGGATCGATGCCGCCCCTCAGCGCCAGTTGCTTGTGGGCGTACCATTCGTAGTGCGAGGTCCAGTGCCGCGCGGTGACCAGGATCGCGATCTCGGAAATTTTCGCGGGAAATACCGTATCGAAACGCAGGAAGCCGCCGAGCCGGGTAGCGTGGCGCGCCATCTCCGGGCTGTTGAGCCAGGCCATCATCGGCGGCGGCGGTTCGCCGCGCTTGCTCGCAATCGATTCGTCGTAGGTCTGTTTCTGGTCCTCGCTCATTTCGCCGGGCGAAAGCAGCTTCAGGCGCATGTCTTCCTCTCGTCTTAATGTATTCCTCTCGTTTTGATCGGTGCGGCCAGCGCGATTATAGCGGATGGGCAGAGATGACACATCCGGGGGCCGCATGGCCCGGACGGGCCTATGCGGGAATTCCGCAAGGCGCCGGCTTATCGCAGCGCGCGGTCATGAATATGCGGGGGATCGCAATTCGCACGCCGGCCGGTTGGCGCCGATGAATCAGACGATGGCTCGATCCAGAGCCGGACCGACCCGGCGCTCTTGATGACGCGCCGGTTACGGCTCGCGTGCGCGAACTACCTGATCGGCGGGGCGTACTGGATGCCGCCGGCGCTCCAAAGCTGGTTGAGCCCGCGCGGGATCTTCAGTTTCGAGCCGCTGCCGACATTGCGATCGTAGACCTCGCCGTAATTGCCGACATGGCGGATGATGCGGGCGGCCCAGTCCTTGGTGAGGCCGAGATCCTCGCCATAGGAACCTTCGGTGCCGACCAGTCGCATCACGTCGGGTTTCTTCGACTTCAGCGCTTCATCGATGTTCTTGGAGGTCACGCCGAGCTCCTCGGCATTGATCATCGCATACAGCGTCCACTTCACGATCAGCATCCAGTCGTCATCCCGCTCGCGCACGACCGGCGCCAGCGGCTCCTTGGAAATGATGTCCGGCAGGATGACGTGATCGTCCGGCTTCGACAGGTTGAGACGCAAGGCATAAAGCTGCGACGCGTCGGAGGTAAGAACGTCGCATTGGCCGGTGTCGTACGCCTTGACGACGTCGTCCAGCGTTTCGAACTTCATCTCCTGGTATTTCATGTTGTTGGCGCGGAAATAGTCGGCCAGGTTGAGCTTGGTGGTCGTGTTGTCCTGCACGCAGATCTTGCTGCCGTCGAGCGCCAGCGCGGAATCGATATTTTTGGCGCGCGGCAGCATGAACCCCTGGCCGTCATAGTAGGCCACGGCCGGGAAGTAGAGATCGTAATTGGTCTCGCGCGACATGCTCCAGGTCGAATTGCGGGAGAGAATGTCGACCTTGCGGCTTTGCAGCTCCTTGAA
The DNA here is from genome assembly GCA_018971675.1 of Bradyrhizobium sp. Classification (GTDB taxonomy): domain Bacteria; phylum Pseudomonadota; class Alphaproteobacteria; order Rhizobiales; family Xanthobacteraceae; genus Bradyrhizobium. The sequence continues at coordinate 750 of JAGXAF010000042.1, read as the reverse complement.
GCGCTCATTGGCGTTGAGCGGGATGAATTTCGCCTTGCTCGGGTCGTCGAAGATCGCGGCAGCCACCGCGCGACAGAAATCGACATCGAAGCCGGTCCAGTTGCCCTTTTCGTCGGGTATCGAGAAGCCCGGCAGGCCGGTATTGACGCCGCACAGCACCTCGCCGCGACGGATCGTCCGCTTCAGCGTCTTGGTGTCGTAGCGCTCATAGGTGACGGCGGTCGCCGCAACCGCGGCTGCGACCACCAATCCGATCAGGAGGCCACCTCGAAATGTCCGCATGATTTATCTCTTGCCAATGAATTCGGGAAACGGGTCGGACACAGAAAGCGGCCTGTTCGATCAAAGCTCCGGCTTCTGCCGGATAATCACCTTGGTGCCGACGGGGACGCGGTCATAGAGGTCGACGACATCGGCATTGACCAGGCGGAAACAGCCGGAGGAGATCGCGGTGCCAATCGTGTCGGGCTGGTTGGTGCCGTGAATGCGATAGACCGTGGTGCCGAGATACATCGCGCGTGCGCCGAGCGGGTTGCCGGGGCCGCCGGCCATGAAGCGTGGCAGATAAGGCTGACGCGCGATCATTTCCGGTGGCGGCGTCCAGTCCGGCCATTCCGCCTTGCGGGTGATGTTCACCAGCCCTTGCCACTGAAATCCCACGCGGCCGACGCCAATGCCATAGCGCAGCGCGCGGCCGTTGCCCTGGATCAGATAAAGGTGCCGCTCCGCAGTCGAGATGATGATGGTGCC
>JAGXAF010000041.1 GCA_018971675.1 Bradyrhizobium sp. | reverse complement strand
CCGGGCAGGAAGCGGCGCCAGTGCTTCTTGACGATCTGGAAGCCGCCATAAGCCCAGCGGTGGCGCTGCTTCTTGAAGGCTTCATAGGTGTCGGGCAACAGGCCGTAGCCGTAGCGGGTGTTGGTGTAATGCGTCAGCCAGCCCTGCTCGATGATCGCGAGGCCGAGATCCGTATCTTCGCAGATGGTGTCGCCGGCCCAGCCGCCGGCCATGTCCATCGCCGAGCGGCGGATCAGGCACATGGTGCCATGGACGATGATGGCGTTGGCCTCGTTGCGCTGGACCATGCCGATGTCGAAAAACCCGGCATATTCGCCGTTCATGATGTAGTGCATCAGCGAGCGGTCGCCGTCGCGATGATCCTGCGGCGCCTGCACGAGGCCGACGCGCGGATCGGCAAAAACCGGCACCAGATCCTTCAACCAATCCGGCGTCACGACATAGTCGGCATCGATGATGCCGATGATCTCGGCATCCGCGGCGGTGCGGTCCATCGCGATGCGCAGCGCACCGGCCTTGAAGCCCTTGACCTCCTCGGCGTTGATGAACTTGAAGCGCTCGCCGAGCAGCCGGCAGTGGTCCTGGATCGGTTTCCAGAATTCGGGATCGGGCGTGTTGTTGATGATCACGACGCATTCGAAATTCGGATAGTCCAGCCGCGCCACCGCATCGAGCGTCTGTTTGAGCATCTCCGGCGGCTCGAAATAGGCCGGGATATGGATCGAGACCTTGGGGAAGGTCACGTTCTCGCCGATGGTCGCGGGCGCAAGCGTGGCCTCCTTGACGATCAGCCGGCGCGGGCTGCGGCCGAAGGCGATTGCCGCGATTTCTCCGATCCGCGCCAGGGCGATCAGCACCAGTGGCACCAGCAGGATCAATCCCAGCGTCAATGCGAACGCCGAACCGAATACAAAATAATGCTGGGTCCAATAGGAAAACACCGTTGCAGCCCAGGCGCCGACGCCATTGGCGGCCGCCGATAACACCAGCGCCTCCATCGTCGTTGGCCGGTCGAGCCGCAGGATCGGCAGCGACAGCAGTATGCCGACCAGCACGGCGATGGTGGCGAGCTTCCAATAGTTCGGGTTGACGACCGGTCCGGTCCAGGAAAATTTCGGTTCGCCGTCGGCGGTCAGGATGCCCCAATAGGGACCGACGCCGCCTTCGAAGAATTTCCAGGGCCGATCCATCGCCTCGACGATGTTGTATTCCATGCCGACGGCTTCGGCGCGAGACACGAAGTTGCGCAGCGTCACCGCCTGCTCGAACGGACCGGGATTGGCGTTGCGCAAATTATAGCCGGCGCTCGGCCAGCCGAATTCGGCGATCATGATGCGCTTGCCGGGAAACTGGTCGCGCAACAGCTGGTACATGGCAACGGCCTGATCAACAGCCTGCTTGTCCGTGAAGTTTTCCCAGTAGGGCAGCACGTGAGCAGCGACGAAATCGACGGAGCTGGCGAGCTCCGGGTGATCGCGCCAGATGTTCCAGATCTCACCCGTGGTCACGGGGACGTTGACCGATTTCTTGACCCGCTGAATCAGCCGGCTCAGCCGATGAACGTTGTTCTCCGCATTCGCCCAGTCCAGCGCCGCGGCCCGCTTGTCCTCAGGCTGCGCCTTGGCATCGAGAACCCGGTCGCTTTCCTCGCGCAGGATGCCCTCGGATTCCCCTGGATCGAGTTCACGTTTGGCCGACGGCCTGAGATTTTCGAGCGGAATCTGCTCGCCGCGATAGATGGTTTCGTTGCCGACCACGAGCCCGATGACATTGCTGTTGTGCCGCGCCAGATTGATCGCGGACTCGATCTCGCGCTCGTTACGGTTGGCATCCTTATTGATCCAGGCGCCGATCGTGACCTTCAGGCCGAACTCGGCGGCGATCGGCGGCACCAGTTCGTTGCCTTCCGTCGAGGAATACAAACGGACGGCGCGCGTCAGCGTGGAAAGCTTCTTCAGGTCGGCCCGGATCTTGTCGGAATCGGCGGCGACATCGCCGACGGTGTGGCCAGGCTCGAACGGCGCGTAGGACACGCTTGGCAGGATGCCACGGAAGTCGGGAGCCGATTGCTTCTCCTGAAACAGGCCCCACAGCGCAGCGTGAGCCGCGGTCACGAACAACAAAACGGCGACGACGGCGCGCATCGCGACTAAACCACAGGGGGCCAAAATGGCAGGGACACGGACCCGTCCCCGAGATCCGACCAAGTCAGCGGCAAATGGAGCATATCTCTGCCACGCGATTTAACAACTCATATGGCGCCATGGCGTTTTGAGGGCCATACCCCCAACCGGTAAAATTTCCGTCTGCGACTTCCGCCGCTCAGCACTTTCGGAGACGAAGACCTCGTTACAAGACTCCCGCCGGCAAGACTTGTTTCCGACGAGGCGTCCGGCCGCTGCGAGTAACGTGGCTGAGCTATTTGGTCGCTGCCGGAGCCGGCGTTGTTGCGGGGGCGGGTGCCGCGCTGCCGGCCGTGGCAGGAGCAGCCGTGGCAGCCGTCTGGGGCTGTGCGTTGGGATTGAGCCAGCAGGCGTGAACACGGCTATTGAGGGTCTCCGGCACCTTGGGATCGATCTGACCACCAAATCGGGTCAGACACCTGAACGTCGCCTGAACGTGGCCGCCAGGGCAGCCAAAACGGTCATACAGATCGAGGTGGCGGAACGCCGTATCGAGGTCATCGAGCCACATCAGACGCACGATGCGGCGGCCGAGCCAGACGCATTCAGGGTTGCCGGCCGGCCCGCTGATGGCCTGGGCGGCCTCCGCGAACTCATCGGTCTTGCGTTGATTGTCCTTGGTCGCATCGCTGGCCTGCGCGGCATTGGGTTTGGCCTGATCCTGGGCGTGAGGATCGCCGCTCTGGGCGACGGCAGTGCCTGCCGACAAGGCAAGCCCGGTAACGAACCCGACGACGGCGAGGTGGCGCAAGACCGAATTTTGAAGCTGAAGCACCCGACGACGCATAGATTCCCCGATTTGTTGTTCGCTTGCTGTCTGCCCGAACCGGCCCTTGCTGCTTCCTGGCTAGTTCCCGGCTGATTTTCGGCTGGCTTGATGCCGTCCAAATAGGTCCCCAATACGGCGGGAGATGCTTGCGAATTCCATGACGGACATTTCGGATTTTGTCCAGCAAGCCCACAACTTTATCGCGCAGTGGTCAAGCCGCGGCCGAATTTCGACGTAACGTGACCCGCTAGACCTTGGCAGAGCGGCCATGACCGGCTAATCGACGAGGCCAGCCCGGAGGATGGAGCCGATTTCTTTTCGTACGCCGCTGGCGCTTCTCTTAATATCCCTTGGCGCGATCGGCGCGGCGTGGTGGTGGATGGCCACTCCGATCAACCTGTCGCGCGCGCCGATCGATCCCGACGCCAAACTCCTGTGCGTGTCCTATGCGCCATTCCGCGGCGCGCAGACGCCGCTCGCCTCGACCACCCGCATCCCGGCGGAGCAAATAGCCCAGGATCTGGCGCAACTCGCCAAGATATCGGACTGCGTCCGCACTTATTCGATCGAAAACGGCCTCGACCAGGTGCCGGGACTGGCAGCCAAGGTGGGCCTGAAGGTCATGCAGGGCATTTGGCTCGGCAGCGACCGCTTCAAGAACCTCGCGCAAATTTCGACGGTGATCGGGCTCACCAAGCAATATCCTGATGTCATCAGCTCCGTCGTGGTCGGCAACGAAGTGCTGCTGCGCGGCGAGATGACCACCGCCGACCTTGCCGCCATCATCCGATTGGTCAAATTGCAGGTCAAAGTTCCCGTCACCTATGCCGATGTCTGGGAATACTGGCTGCGCAACCGTGAAATCTACGACGCGGTCGATTTCGTCACGATCCACATCCTGCCTTACTGGGAGGATTTTCCGGTCCGCGCCCGATACGCCGCTTCCCATGTCGATGCGATCCGCAAGCAGGTCGCGGTGGCGTTTCCGGGCAAGGAAATCCTGATTGGCGAGACCGGCTGGCCGAGCGAGGGACGGATGCGCGCTGGCGCGTTGCCGTCGCGCACCAACCAGGCGCGGGTTGTTTCCGAAATCCTGTCCATGGCGAAGCGCGAAAATTTCCGCGTCAATCTGATCGAAGCCTATGACCAGCCGTGGAAACGCCAGCTCGAGGGCACGGTCGGCGGCTATTGGGGCCTGATCGATTCGGTACAGCGAATGCTGAAATATCCGCCGGGCAAGGCCATCAGCAATTTTCCGTTATGGCAATGGCAGATGGGCAGCGGCATGGCGCTGTCGTTGCTGGTATTCGGAACCGCCTGGCTCACCTTGCGCCGCAGGCCCTGGACGCCGCGCCTGTCGTCCTGGATCGCCGTTGCGCTGTCGGCAACCTCGGCCGGCATCTTGCTCGGTCTTGCCGCCGACAAGATGTACTATGAAAGCTATGGTTTCGCCGGATGGCTATGCTGGGGGACGCTGCTGGCGATGGGGGTCGCATCGCCCCTGCTGTGCACTAATGCGCTGATGGCGGGACGGGCGCTGCCGACCTTCCTCGAACTGCTCGGCCCGCGCGATCTCAGGTCCCGGTCGACGCTGTCGATGCTGCTGGCCCTGGTGCTTGCGATAACCACCCTGATCGCGGCGGAAACCGCGCTCGGCTTTGTGTTCGACCCGCGCTACAGGGATTTTCCGTTCGCCGCGCTGACCATGGCGGTGCTGCCATTTTCGACGCTGGCGCTGCTCAATCGCCCGAAACACGGGCGCCGCCCGATCGCGGAAGCGGCGTTCGCCGGACTTTTGGCGGCATCAATGCTCTACATCGGCTTCAACGAAGGCCCGGAGAACTGGCAGTCGCTATGGACCTGCGCGATGTATCTGCTGCTGGCGACTACGCTGTGGCAGGCGCGGGGCGCGCAAATCCCAGAATAAGCACACCGATCGCAAGGCCCGACAGTCCGATATTGTACAGCACGATGCCGAAGCCGGCGGCGATCAATCCGCCGGTGAGCAGCACGATCGACGGCCGTATCAAATGCAGCGTTGCGATGATCAGCGCCACGATGCCGAACACCGAATTCTTGAACAACACCGTCGCCAGAACACGGGTCTTGCACAACATGGTCTGCAACCCGGCATCGCAGGCCAACGCCACCGGCGAGAATTCGACGGCGAGATAACGCAGGTATAGCGCGTAGCCCACGGTCATGAAGCCGACAATCATCAGCCACTGCACCTGATACGGCGTCAGCCGGAACGGAGCTTTTTTCATCAGGCGAATATGAGGGGAAATGGCGGATCGGACAACCCCGGCATCCGAGGCATTCTGCAGGTCTGCCGAACTGGAAACGCGTTGCGAGCAGCGGAATATTGTCAGCTATCGGCGGCTGAAGATCGACGACAGAGGCGTGGTCGTCGGTTCCGGCTGCTTGGGTGGCTCCTCGACCACGGCGCGTTTGGAGTAGTGGCGGTGATGCCAGGTGTGCCTGCCCGAAACGGACTTCGGTGACACCGGCTCCTCGGCAACAGATTTTCCGGTTTCGGCCGGTTCCGACGACTTTTCCTCCGGTTTTTCCTTTTCCGATGAGGGCCTCGCCGAGATGGCTCCGGTCGAGCCTGATGCCTCAGGGGCCCTCATGGCGAGACGCTGACCATCGAACACCGTCGTCGTGCAGGGCCGGTTATTTTCAGCCATGTGGGCGCAGATCCTGGCCGCCGCCGCCGCATCAGTCAGGGGTCCCGCAACCAGTCGCAACTGCATTCCAAGACCGTTGGTGCGCTCCTTGATCACGATGATCGGTTGCAGTGTCGCCAGCGGCGCGTTCGACCGCGATTTGAGCAGGCCACGCCACAGCGCACGCAGTCCGCCGACCGAATTCGCGCCACCGACATCGACCCCGAATTCGGTGCGATTGACTGCAACCTGAGCCGAAGGAACTTGAGCCGAAGGCGCAGGCGGCGCATTCGCGGCGATCTTTTCAGTAGCAGGCTTGTCGGCGGTGGACTTGTCAGAGGCAGGTGCCGGCGCGGCGGCCTCCGGTGCGGGCTTGGGCGTCGCCTGCGCCGGTTGTGCGCTCGGTGACGGAGCCGTCGGCGCTGTCATGGAAACCGTCTTGGCGGGTTCCGGCTCGACCAATTTTGCGGCCGCTGGATCCGGCGGCCCCATCATTGGCGGGCCCGCGGCTGGCGCCGGGGGATTCGACGAGGCGGGAATGGAATGAATGGCAGGCGCGGCTACAGGCACCGGCGCGGGAACTCCAGGCTTCTCGCTTGTCTGCTGGTGTTGCGTGATCTCCGGCACCTGCTTTCCTGTCACGACGGCTGTCGCCGTCGCTACCGGTCCGATGATCGGCTCGGAGTTAGCTGCGGGGTGAGGAGCGGGCGCGGGTGCCGTCGCGGCGCCCTCAGCGACCGGATGCGCCGCTGCCGGCGTCGCGGCAGTAGGCATCGTGGCAACGGAGGAAGCGGGAGCAGGCGCAGCAGGATGCGCCGCCACAGTCTTTTGCCTGGCAATCGCGCCGGTCACGGAATCCAGACCTTGTTCCAGCGTGGTCAGGCGCGAATACATCCGGTCGCGATCGCCATTGAGCGTATCGACCGCGGCCGCCAGCCGCCGGGTTTCGTTCTGGTTGTCTCTGGCGACCGACTGGATTTGCTGGGTCTGCCGCGACAGATCGGTGGCGGCGAACCCATCGCGGCGCATCCGCAGCGAGGACTGATTGGTCAGCACGGCGATGGTGATGGCGCCGACCGACGCGAGGCCCCAGGCGCCGAGCCGCAACATCGCGCCCCGGTCCAGATGTTCCTCCTCCGCCAGAAAACCGTTCAATACGCCGCCGGTGTTTTCGGTCTCGAAGTCAGCCAGATGATCGTTCTTTTTTGCCATACCCCCGTCGGCCCCAGAGCCCCCGCCGAATCACAGTGGAAACATTAACAGGAAATGGGCTCCGAGCCTGAATTCGGGTGTTTACCGGAGCGACTATTCGGGTTTCCCCTTCGCGGCAAAACACTTTATGACGGCAGCAATGCCATCCTTGACCTCGGGATTTTCGAAAATGACCGCTCGATCCAGCCTGACCGTCGTGCTCGCGGCTGGCGAAGGTACGCGGATGCGGTCCGCAACGCCCAAGGTGTTGCATCCGGTCGCCGGCGAATCACTGCTCGCGCATGTGCTGGCCGCGGTGCCAAAAGGAGCCGAAGCGGCACTCGCCGTGGTCGTCGGCCCGGATCAGGCGGCGGTGGTGCAGGAAGCCAAACGCGCACGGCCAGAGGTCCAGACCTTCGTCCAGCACGAGCGTCTGGGAACCGCCCATGCGGTGCTGGCGGCGCGCGAGGCCATCGCACGCGGCGCCGATGATCTGCTGGTCGCGTTCGGCGACACGCCGCTGATTTCGGCTCAAACATTCGCGCGGTTGCGGGCAGCCCTGACGGACGGCGCTGCGCTCGCGGTGCTCGGCTTTCGGGCCGTCGACCCTACCGGCTACGGCCGCCTTCTGGTCGAGGGCAACCGCCCGGTCGCGATCCGCGAGCATGCCGAAGCCAGCACCGCCGAGCGCGCGATTAATCTCTGCAACGCCGGGGTGATGGCGTTCGATGGCGCTCGCGCACTCGAAATCATCGAAAGCATCGGCAATGCCAACAGCAGGCGCGAATATTATCTGACCGATGCGGTCGGCATTGTCAGGGATCTGGGACTGGAGGCGGTTGTGATCGAAACCAGCGAGGATGAAGTGCGCGGGATCAACACCAAGGCCCAACTCGCCGAGGCCGAGCAGGTGATGCAGGCGCGGCTGCGCCAGGCGGCGCTCGACGCCGGCGTCACCATGATCGCGCCAGAAACGGTCTACCTCGCCGCGGACACCACATTCGGCAAGGACGTGACCATCGAGCCATTCGTGGTGATCGGCCCCGGCGTCTCGATCGCCGACGGCGCGGTAATCCACTCGTTCTCCCATATCGTACAGTCCTCGATCGGCAAGCAGGCTTTGGTCGGTCCCTTTGCGCGGCTGCGGCCAGGCACCTCGCTGGGCGAGCGCGTGCGGATCGGCAATTTCGTCGAGACCAAGGCTTCCGTGCTCGATGCCGGCGTCAAGGCCAATCATTTGAGCTACATCGGCAACACCCATATCGGCGCCAACAGCAATATCGGCGCCGGTGCCATCACCTGCAATTATGACGGCTTTGGCAAGTACACGACGGAGATCGGTGAGGGCGCATTCGTCGGGACGAATTCCTCTCTGGTAGCACCGGTGAAAATCGGGAAGGGCGCTTATATCGGTTCAGGCTCGGTGATCACCCGCGACGTGCCCGATGACGCGATGGCCATGGAGCGTACCGCGCAGACCATTCGCGAGGGTGGGGCAGCCCGATACCGTGAAGCCAAGACCGGCGGCAAAAAGCCCACGAACGGCTGACGGGGTTGTTGAGGCGGTGGTTTAACGGTGTCTCAATCCGCAATAATTATTGAGTATCCGGGTGTTGGACGGTCTCGTTAAGAGACATTCGCGCCGTTTCGGCCATTTTCGTTCGATTTGGGGATATTGATCCGCATGTGCGGGATTGTCGGAATTCTGGGACGCGCTCCGGTCGCGGGGCAGTTGGTGGATTCGCTCAAACGTCTTGAATATCGCGGTTACGATTCCGCGGGCGTCGCCACGCTGGAAGGCGACCGGCTCGACTGCCGGCGCGCCGAAGGCAAGCTCAGAAATCTCGAAGCCAAACTGGCGAAGTCGCCGTTGATGGGCCACAGCGGCATCGGCCACACCCGCTGGGCCACCCATGGCAAGCCGACCGAGAACAACGCGCATCCGCATTCCACCGAGCGCGTCGCCGTGGTTCACAACGGCATCATCGAGAATTTCCGCGAGTTGCGCGAGGCGCTCGAAGCAAAGGGCACGGTCTTCAGGACGGAAACCGATACCGAGATCGTACTGCATCTGGTCGACGGCCTCCTCGCCGATGGCGTCGGTCCGGTCGAGGCCGTCAAGGCGACCTTGTCGCAGCTTCGCGGCGCGTTCGCGCTGGGTTTCATCTTTGCCGGCGAGCCCGATCTTCTGATCGGCGCCCGCAATGGACCGCCGCTGGCGATCGGCTATGGCGAAGGCGAGATGTATCTTGGTTCCGACTCGATCGCACTCGGCCCGTTCACCGACACCATCAGCTATCTCGAGGACGGCGACTGGGTAGTGCTGACGCACAACTCCGCAACCATTCGTGACAAGAACGGCGCCATTGTTCAGCGCGAGATGCACAAGCACAGCGCCACCGCTACACTGGTCGACAAGGCGAACTATCGCCACTTCATGGCCAAGGAAATCCACGAACAGCCCGAAGTGACAGGTCATACGCTGGCGCGCTACATCGACATGGCGACCGAGCGGGTGATGCTGCCTCTAAAGCTGCCGTTCGATTTCAGGGATATCCAGCGCATCTCGATCGTGGCCTGCGGCACCGCGAGCTATGCGGGCTTCATCGCCAAATACTGGTTCGAGCGGTTCGGCCGCCTGCCGGTCGAAGTCGATGTCGCCTCTGAATTCCGTTATCGTGAGGTACCGCTGCGCAAGGGCGAGCTCGCGATCTTCATTTCGCAATCCGGTGAGACGGCCGATACGCTGGCTGCGCTGCGCTACGCAAAATCGCAAGGCGTGCACACGCTGGCCGTTGTCAATGTGCCGACCTCGACCATCGCGCGCGAAAGCGAAACGGTGCTGCCGACGCTCGCCGGTCCGGAAGTCGGCGTTGCCTCCACCAAGGCGTTCACCTGCCAGCTCATGGTGCTGGCGGCACTTGCGATCGCGGCCGGCAAGGCACGTGGCGAATTGTCCAATATCGACGAAGCCAGACTGGTGCACGGCCTGGTCGAGATTCCGCGCCTGATGGCGGCGGCGCTGTCGACCGAGGTCCAGATCGAGAAACTGGCGCGCGACATCGCCAAATCCCGCGACGTGCTCTATCTCGGCCGCGGCACCAGCTATCCGCTGGCGCTGGAAGGCGCGCTGAAGCTGAAAGAAATCTCCTACATCCACGCAGAAGGCTATGCCGCCGGCGAGCTGAAGCACGGGCCCATCGCATTGATTGACGAGAACATGCCTGTCGTGGTGATCGCGCCGTTCGACCGCGTGTTCGACAAGACCGTTTCCAACATGCAGGAGGTCGCGGCGCGCGGCGGCAATATTATTCTGATGACGGACGCCAGGGGCGCGGCCGAAGCCACCGTCGATTCATTGATCACGATCGTGCTGCCGGATATGGACGCGTCCTTCACACCGATCGTCTATGCTGTCCCGGCGCAGTTGCTGGCCTATCATACCGCGGTGGTCATGGGCACCGATGTCGACCAGCCGCGAAACCTGGCCAAATCGGTAACGGTCGAATAGGCCTGCGCCGACACGTCAGGCCTTCAAAAGTCTGCTAGGATGCCTAGTTTGCAATGGACGCCGGTTAGCTGCGATTGACCCTGGAGAATCGATGAGTCGCGACGATCTGCCCCCGACCGTGTCCCCGTCGGAACCCCCGCCGGCCGCCCCTCGGGGCTTTACGGCGCGGTTGCGGAACTATTTTCTGACCGGCCTGATCGTGGCCGGCCCGGTCGCGATCACATTTTACCTGACCTGGTGGTTCGTGACCTGGGTTGACGGGCTGGTGCGACCGTTTGTACCGGTCGATTATCGTCCGGAAACCTACCTGCCATTCGGCCTGCCCGGTTCGGGTCTCGTGGTCGCGGCAGTCGCGCTGACGCTGCTCGGCTTCCTCGCCCACAATCTGATCGGACGCACGCTTGTCGATCTCGGCGAAAGGCTGCTCGGCCGCATGCCGGTGGTACGAGCGCTCTACCGCGGTCTCAAGCAGGTGTTCGAGGCGTTGTTTTCGGGCTCGGGATCGAGCTTTCGCAGGGTTGGCCTGGTCGAATTTCCTTCGCCGGGCATGTGGTCGATTGTCCTGATCTCGCAATCGCCGAGCGTGGAAATCGCCAATAGCCTGCCGGATCAAGAGGAGCACATCTCGGTGTTTCTGCCGTGCGCGCCGAACCCGACCACCGGGTTCTTCTTCTATGTGCCGAAAAGCAAGATCGTCGAGATCGACATGAGCGCCGAGGATGCGGCGACCCTTATCATGTCGGCGGGCGTGGTGCAGCCCGGCTCTGATCAGCAGAAGAAAATCGCAGCGCTGGCCGGCATGGCAAACGCTGCACGGATTGCCAATGCCGCGAACCTGGAACGGGAGCCGGCCGATACGGATTAGCCTGCTGGGTGCCGAAGCCCCACAGTCGCGCCGCGGCCGAGAACGCAAGCGACCGGCGAAAAAGCATTCGCGTCATCCAGCACCGATCAGCGGCACCGCCTCATCGCGCTCGAACAAATAGAGCAGGCAGCGTAGCGCCTCGCCACGTTCGCCCTTGAGCTTCGGATTTTCCTTCATGATCCGCAGCGCTTCGTCACGTGCCTGCATGATGAGCTGGCCATGAATCTCCGGGCGCGCGATCCGATAGCCGGGCAGGCCGCTCTGCCGGATGCCCAGCACGTCGCCTTCGCCGCGCAGCCTCAGATCCTCCTCGGCGATCCGGAAGCCGTCGGTGGTCTCCCGGATCACCTTCAGCCGCGCCGTGGACATTTCATTCAACGGTTCCCTGTAAAGTAACAGGCAGGTCGAGGCCTCGGCGCCGCGCCCGATACGCCCGCGCAGCTGATGCAATTGCGCAAGCCCGAAGCGTTCGGCATTTTCGATCACCATGATGGTCGCGGCGGGCACGTCGACGCCGACCTCGACGACGGTTGTCGCGACCAACAGCCCGATTTCGTGCGCGGCGAATTGCGCCATGACACGATCCTTTTCCGTGCCCTTCATCTGGCCGTGCACCAGGCCGACCTTGTCGCCAAACCGCTTTTGCAGGCTCTCGAAACGTTGCGTGGCGTTGGTCAGATGCCCGGCCCCTTCAGCTTCGGATTCCTCCACCAATGGACAGATCCAGTAAACCAGCCTGCCGGCCTTGAGCGCCCGGCCGACAGCGTCGACCACCTCATCCAGGCGGTTCGCCGAAAGCGCGCGGGTGTCGATCGGCTGCCTTCCTGCGGGCTTCTCGCGCAATTCGGAGATATCCATGTCACCAAAATAGGTCAGCACCAGCGTGCGGGGGATCGGTGTCGCGCTCAGCACCAGCACGTCGACCGCGCCGCCCTTGTTGGTCAGCGTCAGCCGCTCGCGAACGCCGAAGCGATGCTGCTCGTCGACCACGGCGAGCGCGAGTGCCTTGAAGATCACATCATCCTGGATCAGCGCATGGGTGCCGACCAGGAAGTCGATCTCGCCGGCCTCAAGCCGCGCCAGCAATTCGCGGCGTTCTTTTCCTTTTTCACGGCCGGTCAGGATCGCGACCTGCATTCCGGCGCGGACGGCAAGCGGGGCGATGGTGTTGATATGCTGTCGCGCCAGAATTTCCGTCGGTGCCATGAGCGCGGCCTGCTTGCCGGCCTCGGCAACAGCGGCAGCCGCCAGCAACGCCACCACGGTCTTTCCGGAGCCGACATCGCCTTGCAACAGGCGCAGCATGCGCACCGGCTGGCGCAAATCCTCCGCAATGGCAGCGACGGCTTGCTGCTGCGACATCGTCAGCGAGTAGGGCAGCGCATCGATGATCTTTTTGCGTAAACGCCCGTCGCCGGCATGGCGGTCGCCGGCGGGACGGCGCAACTGCGCGCGCACCAGAGCCAATGCCAGTTGTCCGGCCAGCAGTTCGTCGAAGGCGAGCCGCGACCAGAACGGCCCGTCGGGCAGAATATCGGTGAGTTCGACCGGCACATGCACCCGGTTGAGGGCCTCGGCGATGTCGGGGAATTTGCAGCGTTGGATCACCTCGGCACTGATCCATTCCGGCAGTTGCGGCAGCCTTTGCAGCGCCTGCGCGATGGCACGCCGCAGCGAGCCCGGCGCCAGTCCTCCAGTCAGCGGATAGACCGGATCGATGCCTGACAATGTCGCGAAGGACGCCTCGTCGACCACGCGATCGGGATGCACGATCTGGGGGGTACCGTCATAGATCTGCAGTGTGCCGGAAACGTAACGCTTCTCGCCGACCGGCAGCAGCTTTTCGACATAGTCGGGTTTTGCGCGGAAAAAGGTCAACACCACGGCGCCGGTGTCGTCGCTGGCATAAACCAGATAGGGCGCGCGGGAATTGCGCGGGGGCGATGGCCGATGGCGGTCGACGGTGACCTCGAGCGTCACGACGGTACCTGGCACGGCATCGCGAATTTTGGGCCGGGTGCGGCGATCGATCACGCTGGCTGGCAGATGCAGCAAGAGGTCGACCAAACGCGGCGTCTCGCTGCGGTCGAGCAGATAACGGAACAACTTGTCCTGTTTCGGACCGACGCCTGCAAGGCTCGTGACCGGAGCAAACAGCGGATTGAGCAGAGAAGGGCGCATCTGCCTCACTTCAAAAGACTGACATTGCCGGGTCAAGTCCGGGAACGATGCGCCCGTGATAATTCACGGGATACGTTTGGGCCGGTGAGGGCTGACATCCGCCGCCGGCGTCGTTATACCAAAGCGGCCCGGCACCGCGTCCGGGCTTTTGGCGTTGGACTGGAATCAGGTTGGATTGGAATCAGAATGACGGGATCGACACGATCGAGCGGGGGTCTCGACGATCGTCGCAAGCGGCTGTTGTTTCGCTGCTGGCATCGCGGCACCCGCGAGATGGACTTGCTGCTCGGCCGGTTCGCGGACGCCGAAATCACGAGGCTCACCGATGCCGAACTGGCGGAACTCGAACGACTGATCGAGGTACCGGATCCTGATCTCTACGCCGCCTTGACCGGCAGCGCGGGGCACAGGCCGGAATACGCGGGCGCATTGTTCGAACGCATAAGATCGTTTCGTGCGTTGGATCACCACGCATGAAGGCTCTCTTTCAATCGCCGGCGCAATTGCTGGCGCCAGGCCGCGCGCTGACCTTTGCCAATGTCGCGGAGGGTGCCGAGGGCCTTGTCGTCTCGGACCTCGCGCGCGCGATCGCGGCACGACCGAAGCCGCCGGCGATCAGCCTTGCCGTGATATGCCGCGATGGCGGGCGGATGCAGCAATTGGTCCGGGCACTGGAATTCTTCGCGCCTGACCTGCCGGTGATGCAGTTTCCGGCATGGGACTGCCAGCCCTATGACCGGGTATCGCCGCATGGCGGCATCCTGGCGCAACGCCTGACCACGCTGGCGCGGCTTTCGCGGCTGACTGGCAGCGACAAGCCGTTGATCGTGCTGACCACGGTCAACGCCATCGTGCAGCGGGTGCCGGCACGGGAAACGATCGCGGCGCAGGCGCTGTCGGTCGCGCCCGGCCATATCGTGCCGATGGATTCCATCATCGCCTGGCTGGAGCACAATGGCTACAACCGTTCCTCGACGGTGCGCGAGCCCGGCGAATACGCCGTGCGCGGCGGCATCCTCGATCTGTTTCCGGCGGGGCTCGACCAGCCTGTACGCTTCGACTTCTTCGGCGACAGCCTGGAATCGATCCGCAGCTTCGATGCCGAGACCCAGCGCACGCTGCTGGACATGCGCTCGCTCGATCTGGTGCCGATCTCCGAATTCCAACTGGTCACCGAGACCATCCGCCGGTTCCGGATGGGCTACGTGGCGGCCTTCGGCGCGCCGGGGCGCGACGATCCGCTCTATGAAGCCGTGAGCGAGGGCCGCCGTCATCCCGGCATGGAGCATTGGCTGCCGCTGTTCCAGGAACGGATGGACACGCTGTTCGACTATCTCGGCGATGCGCCGGTTGCGATCGAGCCGCAGAGCGAGGAAGCCGCGCGCGAGCGCTTCAAGCAGATCGCCGATTACTACGAGGCCCGGCGCGAGGCGCTGGAGCATCCCGGCGGCGGCGGCGCGGTCTACAAGCCGCTGCCGCCCGATCGGCTGTACTTGACCGAGCAAGAGTGGACCAGGCGGCTGGATCAAACCTCACTGGCGCGGCTGACGTCATTCGCGGTGCTCCAGGACTCGATTGGCGTCATCGACGCCGGCGCCCGGCTGGGTCGGAATTTCACGGCGGAGCGCGCGGATACGTCGGTGAACGTGTTCGAGGCCGTCGTGGCCCATGTGCAGGCGTTGCAGGCGCAGCGCAAGAAGGTGGTGATCGCGCTGTGGAGCGAAGGCTCGCGCGACCGCATGGGCAGCATGCTTCGGGATCACAGGCTGGTCAACCTCACCAGCGTGAACACCTGGCGCACGGTGCAGGCCACGCCGCGCAACGAGACGATGCTGGCGGTGCTTGGTATGGAGGCCGGCTTCGAGACCAACGACGTCGCCATCATCAGCGAGCAGGACATCCTCGGCGACCGGCTGGTGCGGCCGCGCAAGGCTTCCCGGAAGCTCGACAATTTCATCTCCGAGGTCACGAGCCTTGCCGCTGGTGATCTCGTGGTCCATGTCGAGCACGGTATTGGCCGGTTCGTCGGACTTCGAACGCTCGATGTTGCCGGCGCCCCGCATGATTGTCTCGAGCTGCATTATGCCGCCGATACGAAGCTGTTCCTGCCGGTCGAGAATATCGAACTGCTGTCGCGTTATGGCTCCGATCACGCCAATGTCGAACTGGACCGGCTCGGCGGCAGCGGCTGGCAGGCGCGAAAGGCGAAACTGAAGAACCGCATCCGCGAGATCGCGGGCGAATTGATCAAGATTGCCGCCGAGCGCCATTTGCACGAAGCGCCGAAGATGCCGGTGCAGCCGCACCTCTATGACGAATTCTGCGCGCGCTTCCCCTATGAGGAGACCGAAGACCAGCTTGGCGCGATCAGCGCTTCGCTGAAAGATCTCGAAAGCGGCCGGCCGATGGACCGTCTGGTCTGCGGCGACGTCGGATTTGGCAAGACCGAAGTGGCGCTGCGCGCCGCATTCGCGGTCGCGCTCGACGGCAAGCAAGTCGCGGTGGTGGTGCCGACCACGCTGCTGGCGCGCCAACACAGCCGGACATTTGCGGAGCGCTTTCGCGGATTCCCGGTCAATGTCGCGCAGGCATCGCGCCTGATCGCGCCGAAGGAACTGACCCAGGTCAAGAAAAGGCTGGCCGAAGGCGGTATCGACATCGTGGTCGGTACCCATGCGCTGCTCGGCAAATCGATCAAGTTCAGAGATCTGGGGCTATTGATCGTCGACGAGGAGCAGCATTTCGGCGTCAGCCACAAGGAACGGCTGAAACAGCTACGCGCCGAGGTGCACGTGCTGACCCTGAGCGCGACGCCGATCCCGCGCACCCTGCAACTTGCCTTGACCGGCGTTCGCGATCTCTCGATCATCGCTTCACCCCCGATCGACCGGCTGGCGGTGCGCACCTTCGTGGCGCCGCACGATCCCTTGATGATCCGCGAGGCGCTGCTGCGCGAACGCTATCGCGGCGGGCAGGCATTCTACGTGGCGCCGCGGATCGAGGATCTCGCGGGTGTCAAGGATTTCCTTGAGAAGAACGTGCCGGAGATGAAGGTCGCGGTCGCGCACGGCCAGATGCCGCCGACCGCGATCGAGGACATCATGTCGGCGTTCTGCGACGGCAAATACGACATCCTCTTGTCGACCACGATCATCGAATCCGGCCTCGATATTCCGACCGCCAACACCCTGATCGTGCACCGCGCCGACATGTTCGGCCTGGCGCAACTCTACCAGTTGCGCGGCCGGGTCGGCCGCTCAAAACTCCGCGCCTATGCGCTGTTCACGCTGCCGGCACAGGCCAGGATTACGGCGCAAGCCGAACGGCGGCTGAAAGTCCTGCAATCGCTGGAGACGCTCGGCGCGGGATTCCAGCTCGCCTCGCACGACCTCGATATCCGCGGCGCCGGCAATCTGCTCGGCGAGGAACAATCCGGCCATATCAAGGAAGTCGGATTCGAGCTCTACCAATCGATGCTGGAGGAAGCGATCCTCAACCTCAAGGCCGGGGTGGTCGAACCCGCCGCCGACCGGTGGTCGCCGACGATCACGATCGGCATGCCCGTGCTGATCCCGGAAGACTATGTCAACGATCTCTCGGTGCGACTGTCGCTATATCGCAGGCTCGCCGATCTCGACACCGAGGACGAGATCGACAATTTCGCCGCCGAGCTGCGCGACCGGTTCGGCGTGCTGCCGGACGAGGTCCGCTATTTGTTCAAGATTGCCGCCATCAAAGCCTATTGCCGCAGGGCCAATATCGAGAAGGTCGATGCCGGGCCGAAGGGCGCGGTCATCACCTTCCGCGACAACAAGTTCGCGCAGCCGGAGCGGCTGGTCTATTTCATCCGCCAGCACGGCGAGGCGGCGCGGGTGCGCCCGGACATGAAGGTGGTGTTCTTCAGGGAATGGGAGACGCCGGAGGAACGGCTGACCGGCACTACGGAGATCCTGCGCCAGCTTGCCAATCTCGCCGAGGACAAGAAGGCGGCATGAATTGCCGCGACAACGTCAGGACGCGGCGCGCCGGCCTTCATCGTGGAGGCGCGCAAGCAATGACTTCGCGGAATCTTCGGGCCGCATGGTCGCAACCGTCACTGCGGGCTCGGCGCGGGCGTCGCGTTTGCCGTGGCTGGTGTGACGCATCACGCTGGATAGCCGTCGCGCGATGCCGTGCGCGGCACGCAAATCCGTCTCGGCGAATGCCACCACGACCGATCCGTCGTCATGCGCCACGCCAAAGTCCATTTGCCGCATCAGGCGGCTGATGATGCGTGCGCCGTCGAGTTGGGCGCGCGGGTGTTCGGAATCGAAGGCGAAGCGTGCGACCGATAACACGCCGCCGCGTTCCGCCGTTTGATAGACGGCCGTGGCAAGATCGCGGCTGAAGGCGGCTGGCGTAAGCAGGCCGGTTCTGGCATCGAGCAGGCCGCCGGCGTCGATCGCGCGGAGCGCGCGGCTCAAATGAGCCTCCAGCGCATGCTGGCGAACCAGCGGCAGGGTATTATTGGCAATATAGGTTGGCGCACCCGAAATGATTTCGAGGTTCGGCAGATCGTAGGCCCGCGCCAGTTCGTGCGAGGTCAGCACGACCGGCAGGTTGCGGAAACGAGGATCCTCGGTCAGCACAGTGAGCAATGCGTCGACCACGCGCGCGCTGAAACCTTCGCCAAGCACAATGCCGTCGATATCGCGAGCATTGAGGTGCGCCGCGGCGGCTTCGATGCTGAGCGCGCCGACCACCCCGATCCGTTCGCCGAGCGAGACGGATAGCGCGGGATAGGACGCTCCACGGCCGATCAGCAGCACTGTCGCATCGCGCGTAGGATCGAGCTCTGACGGCGCGATTGGCGTGCCGCCAGCCTCGGCTTGCCGGCGCGTTGCAGTTGCGTGCAGGGCCCGGACACGGAGCGCAGCGCGCAGGCGCGCGAGCAGCCGACCGGGATTGCCGTCGGTCTGCGAAAACGGAAGGGCGTTTTCCGGCAGTGCGATTTTTGGATCGACGGCGATCAGCGGCAGATAAGGCTGCCGGGCGGCGATCCGCCTCGCCAGCATGTCCAGGTGCCGCCGCTCGATGGTGTCCGGCGTCGCGACCAGAACCGCAGCGGCCTGCAGCGTTTCGACCGCACGCGGCGCATCGTTCCAGTTGGCATCGATAACGGGGAATATCTTTGCCTGATCCAGCGTCGTCGCGAATGGCGGCCGCCCGGCGGTCGACACGACAATGACAGGGCTGTGCTGGGACATTTTGAAATTCGGACCAAGGCAATCAATTGGGGCGATGATCCTATTCGGCGGGCCCTTAATGCCGCGTCAACAACGTTGGCCGGATTCAATTAGAGGCGTTGGGCCGATCGCGAAATGCCTCGACCATCAGTGGGTTGAGCCCGAGTTCCGCCAGGGCTTCGCGGGCGCGGGCGTTGTCCTGGGCGCGGCCGGCGAGACGGTAGCCGCTCAAGCGATCGGGCAGTGCCGTCAGCAAGGCTCCCTGGCCGAGCCGCCTGGCCCATTCCTGCAGATCCTGCGCCAGAAAGCGGTAACCACCGACCGCCATGATGCCCGAGGGCGGCGCGGTGATGAAGAGCGTGCCGGTCGTGCGGTCGAGCCGTGCGGCATATTCAGTATCGACATAATCGCGCGGCGGTGGCGCTGGCACCGACGAGTCGCCGGCTGGAGCGGGCGGCGCGTAGGCCGCGATCGTCACCATCGGTCCGCGTAGACCCAATGTACCCTTGGGCGTGATCAGGGTTTCGCCAGCAACT
>JAGXAF010000279.1 GCA_018971675.1 Bradyrhizobium sp. | reverse complement strand
CGAGGCGCCCTTTCTATCCTGCAAGGCTTTCTCATGCTCCTGCAGCGCAGGGTTTGTCGGTGCCTGCGTTCCGCTCGGCTTCCCAAGCACCGGCGATGTCCCACCTTTGCTCGCTTCGTTACCTTTCCCGATCGGAGGAAGATTTGTGGGCAGAGCATGATCCGAGGCGCCCTTTCTATCCTGCAAAGCTTTCTCATGCTCTTGCAGCGCAGGGTTTGTCGGTGCCTGCGTTCCGCTCGGCTTCCCGAGCACCGGCGATGTCCCACCTTTGCTCGCTTCGTTACCTTTTCCGTTCGGTGGAAGATTTGTGGGCAGAGCGTGATCCGACGGCTTCGTGGTTTCCTGCTGCTTGTTTCCCTGTTGGGTGGTTTCCTGCTGCTTCGTTCCTTGCTGAATTGTTTCCAGTTGCCTGGTCCCCGGCTGGATCACCGTTTCCTGCTGAGACTGGGTCCCGGTTTTGGTTCCGGTTCCTCCTTGCTGGACTGCGGTTCCCTGCTTGATATCCGTCTGCGGCGGCGGATTCGTTGTTGTAGCGGTGGAAGCTCTGCTGACCGGAAAGACCTGCTTGGTCGAGGTTATCGCTTTTGTGTTGACCAGCGTATTCGCCGGTATCAACGACGGATCTTTGTTGATCGCCTCAGCCTTGATCCGCAACGATTTCGACACCAGCGGCGCTGCCCCTGTCTTACCAGAGATTGCAGCGGTCGTAATATTGTTTGGTACCGGCGGCGCGACGTTGATGGTGTTGTTGATGATCGTCGTGTTGTGAATGATGTTAAAGATGATGTTGTTCTGCGGTGGCGCGACATAGGCCGGCGCCGAGACATAGACGGGCACCGGCACGAACACCGGCTGCGGCAGGATAAACAGCCCGACCGGCGCGAACGGCGGCGGCAGCACCACGAAATCCGGCGGCGGGGGCGGCAGGAAGAACACCGGCGGCGGCGGGGGCGGCGCAAAGTCGAATTCAGGATCGCCGAAATAGAACACAGGCCGATCGACGTAGACGTACTCGTCCGGCGGCGGCGGCGGCAGATCGTAATCGATCATCTCAAAGGTCGGCGGCGGCTCCAGTGCTGCAGACAGGATCGAAAGGCGCCGGCGGGCATCCCACGCATGCGGACCGTGCGGATAGCGCCGCAGATAGGACCAATAGGCGTCGGGCGTATCGGCAAGATAAGTCCGGCGCCAGGTGATCGCCTCACGCCGTGCGGCGAGGATCGCCCTCACGCGCTTTGAAAGGGGGTCGCGGGGATAAGCGACGAGAAAATCCTCGTAGCCTTGCATGGTGTCGCGTGTCAGCGCTGCGGTGAAGGCTTCCTGCGCGCCGAGATCGCGCATCGGACGGTCGCGGATCGCAGCCACCTGATCGGGCGCGCCCTGGACAGGCGGCGCATCCGGCGCGCGGTCAAAGAAGGTAAATTGCACCTGGATCTTCTGCGCATCCCACGGGATTTGCCCGCCCTTGGTGTTTTCGCTGACGCGCAGTCGCACGCGATCGAACACCTCAGGCAGTGTCAGGCCACCCGTGCGGATCATTTCCGCAAGCGCTTGCGCGTAAGTGCCGTATGGCCCGGGCTCAGTCGGCGCCACGGTGCCGGGTGCGGCGTTGAACGCGATCAGCATATTCGGCTGCGGATCGACCAGCGCAAGGCCGCTGGCGATGGGGTTTCCGCCTTCGACGAAGGGCTGCTCGCGCGCGGCATCCAGCACGAAGATGCTGGCCTTCAAGGGCACCGAAGCGAGCTCGCGGGTGTAGTCGCTGATGCGCAGTCCCTCGATCGGAATATCGGTGTCGCGGTTGATCGTTGCATCGACCGGGATGAAATAGTTCTCGCCGGCGAGCTGCACGCCGTAACCGGCGAGATAGACCATCGCGACCGTGTTGGCGGGATCCACCTCCACTTTCTGCATGAAATCGCGGAAGGTCTTGCGCAGCGAATCGGCGTCGAGGTCGCGCGCGCCGATGACGTCGAAGCCTGCGGCCTGCAGATTCTGGGCGACGAGACCCGCATCATTCGCCGTGGTTGCAAGTGGCGACTTGGCATAGGCCCCATTTCCGATCACCAGGGCAACGCGCTTCTCCTGCGGCTGTTGAGCCGCCGCCATGTTGTTCCAACACAGAAGCGCAAGGAGCACCAGTAAGCTTCGTGTAAGGAAAGAAATCTGTCTGGCCATTTGCATGGTTCACCCACCCGCGAAAGCAAAGGTCTTAGCATTCAACCCCGCCGAGGCTGAACATTAATTGAACGAATTGCGCTGCAAACAAGGCGCGACCCATATCAGGCACGCGAGATGGCCCGAAACTTACAGCGTCTCGACCATCTCGACGCCGGCGACCGCCTTGATCGCGCCGGCGATCTGCGGCGAGACCTGGAAGCGCCCTTCTAGCTTGAACTCGACCTCGGTCTGCATGTCGAGGCGAAGTACGAGCGCGACGTCACCGCTGCCGGACTGTCCGGTTGGCGGCGAAAGCCGCCTTGCGATCGACTCGAGGGGCTTGGTGTCGCGCAGGAATATGCGCAGGCCTTTTTGCGTTTTCGCTGCCGCATCATCGAGCGGCTCGGCGTGCAGCACCCGGGCGCGGACTTCCTCGCCCTGCAGTTCGGCCCCGAGTTGCAGCAACACGGCCGCGCCCGGCTCCAGCACGTCGCGATATTGCGCGAGCCCTTCGGAAAACAGCACCGCCTCGAAATGACCGGTCGGGTCGGACAGCCCCATGATGCCCATCTTGTTGCCGGTCTTGGTGCGCCGCTCCATCCGCGATACCACCGTCGCCGCGACCTTTCCCGCGGTCGCGCCGGTTTTCACCGCGCGGGAAAACTCCGCCCAGGACTGCACCCGCAGCCGCTTCAGCACGGTGGCATAGTCGTCGAGCGGATGGCCTGACAGGAAGAAGCCGATCGCGTCATATTCGCGCCGCAGCCGTTCGGCCGGCAGCCACGGCTCGATCTGCGGCAGCATGATGGTCGGCGCATCGGCGGCGCCACCGAACATGTCGTTCTGGCCTATCGTCGCGGCCTCATGGCTGCGCTGGCAGGCCGCCAGGATCACCTCGGCGCCGGCAAACACCCGGGCGCGATTGGGATCAAGCCCGTCGAAGGCGCCCGCGGCCGCGAGGCTTTCGATGACGCGCTTGTTGATGGCGCGCGGGTTAACCCGCGACGCGAAATCAGCCAGCGAAGTGAACAGCCCGCCCTTGCGCGCCTCCACGATAAGTTCGACCGCCTGATGGCCGACCCCCTTCAAACCAGCGAGCGCGTAGAAAATGGTGCCGTCGCTGACCTCGAAGGTTGCGCCCGAGCGAGTGACCGAGGGCGCCTCGACCTTGATGCCGAGCCGCTGCGCTTCGGCGCGAAACTCGCTCAGCTTGTCGGTATTGGAGAGATCGAGCGTCATCGACGCCGCCAGGAACTCGACCGGATAATGCGCCTTCATGTAGGCGGTCTGATACGACACCAGCGCATAGGCCGCGGCATGGCTCTTGTTGAAACCGTAATCGGCGAATTTCGCCAGCAATTCGAAAATCGTTTCCGCCTGCCCGCGGTGGATGCCGCGTTCGGTCGCGCCCGACACGAAGCGCTCGCGCTGCTTTTCCATTTCGGCGCGGATCTTCTTGCCCATCGCGCGCCGCAGCAGGTCGGCTTCGCCGAGCGAATAGCCGGCCATCACCTGCGCGATCTGCATCACCTGTTCCTGATAGATGATGACGCCGAAAGTCTCCTTCAAAATCGGCTCGAGCATCGGGTGAAGGTATTCCGGCTCCTCGTCGCCGTGCTTGCGGGCGCAATAGGTCGGGATATTGGCCATCGGGCCGGGACGATAAAGCGCCACCAGCGCAATGATGTCCTCGAAGCGATCGGGCCGCA
>JAGXAF010000040.1 GCA_018971675.1 Bradyrhizobium sp. | reverse complement strand
TGCGCAATCCCTGGGAAGTGTTCATCGAGAAGTTCCCGGTCGGATCGACGGTCGAAGGCGAGGTCAAGAACAAGACCGAGTTCGGCCTGTTCCTTGGTCTCGAGGGCGAGGTCGACGGCATGGTCCATCTGTCCGATCTGGACTGGAAGCTTCCGGGCGAACAGGTGATCGACAACTTCAAGAAGGGCGACATGGTCAAGGCCGTGGTGCTCGACGTCGATGTCGAAAAGGAGCGCATCTCGCTCGGCGTCAAGCAGCTCGAGGGCGACCCGTTCGCCGAGCCGGGCGATGTCAAGAAGGGCGCGGTCGTGACCTGCGAGGTACTGGAGGTCAAGGAAGGCGGCATCGAGGTCAAGATCTCCGGTACCGATTTCACCACCTTCATCAAACGGTCAGAACTGGCGCGTGAGCGGTCCGATCAGCGCTCCGAGCGTTTCGCCGTCGGCGAAAAGGTCGACGCACGGGTGATCCAGTTCGACAAGAAGGCGCGCAAGGTGCAGGTCTCGATCAAGGCGCTTGAAGTCGCCGAGGAAAAGGAAGCCATCGCGCAGTACGGCTCCTCCGATTCGGGAGCGACACTGGGCGACATTCTCGGCACCGCGCTCAAGAACCGGACCGAAAAGTAAATCCTGTCGTTTCGATGTTTATCAGGCCCCGGTTTCGACCGGGGCCTTTTGTCTGGCCGGTACGACAAGCACGTCGGACCAACGGATATGGCTTGTTTCTTTCAAATTGCGTCGCAATTGATATATTCGGCTAACCGGATGGTCACGCTGCGGATGCAAAACGCGCTGGTTCCGCGCCGGAGGATGTTCCAGGAGAATTTTCGATGTCGCTCGATTCGGATGTGATCGTCGATCGCCGCAGGATACGCCGCAAGCTGACGTTCTGGCGCGTGGTTGCCGCTGTCGTTGCGATCGCGGCGCTGGTCTCGATCGGCATGCTGGCGGGACCCGGACGCGTCGGTCTGGCGACATCGGGCTCGATCGCGCGGATCAATATCGAGGGCCTGATCCGCAGCGACCAGGATCGCGTCGAGGCACTGGAGCGGCTGGCGAATTCCAGGGCGGCCGCAGTGATCGTCCATATCAATTCGCCGGGCGGCACGACGGCCGGCTCCGAGCAGCTCTATGACGCGCTGACGCAATTGAAGGCGAAAAAACCCCTGGCCGTCGTGGTCGAGGGGCTGGCCGCGTCGGGTGGCTATATCACGGCGATCGCCGGCGATTACATCGTCGCCCGGCAGACCTCGCTGGTCGGTTCGATCGGCGTGCTGTTTCAGTATCCGAATTTCACCGATCTCCTGAAAACCGTCGGCGTCCAGGTGGAGGAAGTGAAGTCATCACCGCTGAAAGCAGCGCCCAACGGCTATGAGCCGACCAGCCCCGAGGCTCGCGCGGCGCTGGATTCGCTGGTGAAGGATTCCTACGCGTGGTTTCGTGATCTCGTGAAAAAGCGGCGCGGCATGGATGACGCGTTGCTCGGGAAGGTCGCGGACGGGCGGGTTTTTACCGGTCATCAGGCGATTGATCTCAAGCTGGTCGATCAACTCGGCGACGAGAAAACCGCCATCGCATGGCTCGTGGCGCAGAAGGGCGTGAAGGCGGATCTACCGGTACGCGACTACAAGCTGGCGCCGCGCTTCGGCGACCTGACCTTCCTGCGAACGGCGGCCTCGATTACCCTCGATGCGCTCGGGATGCCTTCGATTGCGCGACAGATCGAGCGGGCCGGCGGCGTCCAGGCCGTCGATCGCCTGGGCCTCGATGGAATGCTGGCATTGTGGCAGCCCGCCGGCTCCCATTGAGGGCATAGAGGGGGCTGCCCGTACCCGTCCTGTCGCGGCGCGGGTGTTGCTGCAATGCCCGACCAGAGCATTGTCAGCCCTTTTCCGATGCCCGATTTTCATTTGGCGTCTTGACAGTTCAAGGCATTTTCACGGAAATGGCCCCCCGTATGCTCCCGGGTACCGGTCTCGATGATCAAATCTGAACTCGTCCAGCGCATCGCCGAGCACAACCCGCATCTTTATCAGCGGGACGTCGAGAACATTGTGAACGCAATCCTCGACGAAATCGTCGCAGCCTTGGCCCGCGGCGACCGTGTTGAACTGCGCGGCTTTGGCGCGTTTTCGGTGAAACATCGCCCGGCACCTGCGGGGCGCAATCCGCGCACCGTAGCGCATGTGCCGGTCGATCAGAAGAGCGTGCCGTTCTTCAAGACCGGCAAGGAAATGCGCGAACGGTTGAATCGCGACAACGGCGCGCCCGACGCCGGCACCTAGGTGCTTCCGGCTCGCGGCTGTTCCTGACGTAAGTGTGTGGCGGGTCGCAGAATATGCGTCCGCCGGTTTCTATGATGCGAGAGACGGTCATGCGAAAATTCTTCGGAGCTGCTCTGGTCATTTCGCTGGGCGTGATATTCGTCGTGTTCGCGGTCGCCAATCGGCATCTGGTCACGGTGTCGTTCGATCCGTTCAATTCCGTAGATCCGTCACTCAAGGTGACCTCGCCACTATTCCTGGTGATCATCGCGACCACGGCGATCGGTGTGGTGGCAGGCGGCACCGCGAGCTGGTTAGGGCAGCGCCGCTGGCGTCGCGCGGCGCGCCGGTTCGAAGCGGATGCGCGGCAAGCCCGAGCCCAGCTGGCCGATCTGCGTGCCTCCGCGATCCAGCGAGGCAAATACCGGTCGGTCCCGGCCCTGCCGCCCGGCGGTACTTATGGGGCCAGCGAGCGAGACAAGCAGGTCGCGACGTTGTAGAAGCGGCGGTGCCGGCCCGTTCTTCGGCCTGCCGGCAGCCCGAATCTGTACATCGAACATGTCGCTGACCGTAAAAATCTGTGGTCTCTCGACGCCGGAGACCCTCGATGCCGCGCTGCAGGCGGGCGCGGACATGGCGGGATTCGTGTTTTTCCCGCCGTCGCCTCGGCATATCGGCCTGGAGACCGCACGCGAACTCGGCCGCCGGGCCAAGGGGCGCGCCACCAAAGTGGCGTTGACGGTCGATGCTGACGACGCCACGCTTGCCGACATCGTCGAGGCTTTGCAGCCGGACATTCTGCAGCTCCACGGCAAGGAAAACGCGGCGCGGCTGCGCGATATCAAACGGGCCTTTGGTCTGCCGGTCATGAAGGCAATAGCGGTCGAGATCGCAGCCGATCTGGCCGCGTTATCGGGCTATGCGGCGGTCGCCGATCGCATCCTGTTCGATGCCCGCGCGCCCAAAGACGCGACCCGGCCCGGCGGGCTCGGCACGACCTTCGACTGGCATGTGCTGGAGAATCTCGATCTCGCGCTGCCTTTCATGGTCTCTGGCGGTCTCACCGCCGATAACGTCGCCGAAGCTGTTCGCGTCACGCGCGCGGGCGGCCTGGACGTGTCCTCCGGCGTCGAGCGCGCGCCTGGCATCAAGGATCCCGAGATGATCCGCGCCTTTATTCGCGCGGCGCGCGCCATAGAAGAAATGACGGTTCGATGAATCCCATTCTGCCCAATTCCTTCCGCAGCGGCCCCGACGAGCGCGGGCATTTCGGCATTTTCGGCGGCCGCTTTGTCGCGGAAACGCTGATGCCGCTGATCCTCGATCTCGAAAAAGCCTATGCTGCCGCCAAGGCCGATCCTGCGTTTCAGCATGAGATGAACGGCTATCTGAAAAACTATGTCGGCCGTCCGTCGCCGCTTTATCTGGCCGAGCGCCTGACCGAACACCTCGGCGGCGCGAAAATCTATTTCAAGCGCGAGGAGCTCAATCACACCGGCTCGCACAAGGTCAACAACGTGCTCGGCCAGATCATGGTGGCGCGGCGGATGGGCAAGAAGCGCATTATCGCCGAGACCGGTGCCGGCCAGCACGGCGTTGCGACCGCGACGCTGTGCGCGCGGTTCGGCCTCGAATGCGTGGTCTATATGGGCGCGGTCGATGTCGAGCGGCAGCAGCCCAATGTGATCCGCATGGAAATGCTGGGCGCCAGGGTGGTTCCGGTGCAATCGGGCTCGCGCACGCTGAAGGACGCGATGAACGAGGCGCTGCGCGACTGGGTCACCAACGTGCACAACACGTTCTATTGCATCGGCACCGTCGCCGGACCGCATCCGTATCCGATGATGGTGCGCGATTTCCAGTCGATCATCGGCAATGAGACCCGCATGCAGATGCAGGAGACCGAAGGCCGGCTGCCGGATTCGCTGGTTGCCTGCATCGGCGGCGGCTCCAACGCGATGGGGCTGTTTCATCCGTTCCTCGACGATCCCGGCGTGGAAATTTTCGGCGTCGAGGCCGCGGGTCACGGACTGACGCAATTGCATGCCGCTTCCATTGCCGGCGGCCGGCCCGGCGTCCTGCATGGCAATCGCACCTACCTGCTGATGGACGAGGATGGCCAGATCCAGGACGCCCATTCGATCTCGGCGGGGCTGGACTATCCCGGCATCGGCCCCGAGCATTCCTGGCTGCACGAAACCGGCCGGGTGAAGTATCTGTCCGCGACCGATGACGAAGCGCTTGCGGCGTTTCAATTGCTGTCGCGGCTGGAAGGCATCATCCCGGCGCTGGAGCCGGCGCATGCCATCGCCAAGGTGATGGAACTCGCGCCGCAACGGCCCAGGGATCATTTGATGGTGGTCAACCTGTCCGGCCGCGGCGACAAGGACGTCCCGCAAGTCGGCGATATCCTGCGGGGGAAGAAGAAATGACCACCCGCATCGATGCTCGTTTTGCCGAGCTGAAGAAGCAGGGTCGCTCGGCCTTTGTCACCTTCCTGGTGGCGGGCGATCCCGATCCGGCGACATCGCTTGATATCATCAGGGCGCTGCCGAAGGCTGGCGCTGACATCATCGAGATCGGCATGCCCTTTACCGACCCGATGGCGGACGGCCCGTCGATCCAGGCGGCGGGCCTGCGCGCGTTGAGGGCCGGCATGACTCTGAAGAAGACGCTGGAGATGGTGCGCAGCTTCCGCAAGGACGACAACGCGACGCCGCTGGTTCTGATGGGCTATTACAATCCGATCTATATCTACGGCGTCGACAAGTTTCTTGCCGATGCAAAGACCGCGGGCATCGACGGCCTGATCATCGTCGATCTGCCGCCGGAGGAAGACACCGAATTGTGCTTGCCAGCGATGCAAGCCGGTCTCAATTTCATTCGGCTGGCGACGCCGACCACCGACGACAAGCGGCTGCCCGCGGTGCTCGCGAACACGTCCGGGTTTGTCTATTACGTCTCCATTACCGGAGTCACAGGCGCGGCCAGCGCCGACACCAAAGTCGTCGGCGAGGCCGTTTCCCGCATCAAGCGGCACACTGCCTTGCCGGTCTGCGTCGGCTTTGGCATCCGAACGCCGGAGAGTGCCCGCGGCATCGCGGAGAAGGCGGATGGCGCGGTGGCCGGCACGGCGCTGGTCGATGTCCTGCGGGGCAGTCTGGACGCCGAGAACCGCGCTACGACCAGGACGGTGAGCGCAGTGGCCGAACTGGCGGCCTCGCTGGCGCACGGGGTGCGGGGCGCCCGACAGGCCGCAGAATAAGCCGCAATTGCAATGGAGACAGGCCGTTGGCGGCGGCTTGTAGGCCTCAGCCGAACCGCCATATATCGCAGGCGATCACACTGGTCGCAATTCGGAGCGAACCATGAACTGGCTCACCAATGTCGTGCGGCCGAAGATCCGCAATATCCTGCGCCGCGAGACGCCGGAGAACCTGTGGATCAAATGCCCGGATTCCGGACAGCTTGTGTTCTACAAGGACGTCGAGGCCAACCAGTTCGTTATCCCCGGCTCGAACTATCATATGCGCATGGGCGCGGAGACGCGGCTGAAATCGGTGTTCGACAACGAGACCTGGTTCGACGTCGCGCTGCCGGAAGTCACGCCCGATCCGCTGAAATTCCGCGATGAGCGCAAATATGCCGACCGCATCAAGGATGCCCGCGCCAAAACCGGCCTGCACGACGCCATCAAGGTCGGCTACGGCAAGCTCGAGGGCGCCGGCGTCGTGGTCGCGGTGCAGGATTTCGATTTCATGGGTGGCTCGCTCGGAATGGCGGCCGGCGAGGCGATTGTGCGCGGGCTTGAACTCGCGCTGGAAAAGAAGTCACCGTTCATCGTGTTCGCGGCCTCTGGCGGCGCCCGCATGCAGGAGGGCATCCTGTCGCTGATGCAGATGCCGCGCACCACCGTCGGCGTGCAGATGCTGCGCGAGGCAAGGCTGCCCTATATCGTGGTGCTGACCAACCCGACGACCGGCGGCGTCACCGCCTCCTATGCTATGCTGGGTGACGTGCAGATCGCCGAGCCCGGCGCGCTGATCGGTTTTGCCGGCGCGCGTGTGATCGAGCAGACTATCCGCGAAAAGCTGCCTGACGGATTCCAGCGGGCAGAATATTTGAAAGATCATGGCATGGTCGACATGGTGGTGCACCGCCACGAAATGCGGCCGACGCTGGCGCGGCTATGCCGGTTGCTGACCAAATCGCCTGCAGCGGACGCCGCGCCGAAAGCCGAAGCGATCGTCGAGGTAGCCCAGATCGCGCCCGCGGCGGAGAGTGCGCCGGCCGCGCCTCACGCGTGAACACTTCCGCGGTCTCATCGTCGCCGCCGCTGCGCGAGTTGCTCGCGCGGCTGTCCACGCTGCATCCCCGTCATATCGATCTCGGCCTCGAGCGGATACGTGGGCTGCTGGAGCGGCTCGACCATCCCGAACGCAAATTGCCGCCGGTGATCCATGTCGCCGGCACCAATGGCAAGGGTTCGACGATCGCCTATTTGCGCGGGATACTGGAAGCGTCAGGCCTTCGGGTCCATGCCTTCACCTCGCCCTATCTGGTGCGGATCAACGAATGTTTTCGGGTCGGACGTCCCGGCGGCGGTGTGCTGGTCGGCGATGACGAACTGTGCGCCGCGCTCGAACGTTGCGAGCGCGCCAATGCGGGTGCGCCGATCACCATCTTTGAAATCGAAACCGCCGCGGCGTTTTGCCTGTTCGCGCAACAGCAGGCCGACGTGGTGCTGCTGGAAGTCGGCCTCGGCGGGCGGCTCGATGCGACCAATGTAATCGATACGCCGCTGGCTTCCGTCATTGCGCCCGTCAGCATCGACCACACCGAGTTTCTCGGCGATACATTGGCGCAGATCGCCGGCGAGAAAGCCGCCATCGTCAAGCCCAAGGTGCCGGTGATTTGCGCTGAGCAGGCGCCCGAAGCGATGACGGTGATCGAGGCGCAGGCAAGCCGCCTGCATTCGCCGCTGCATGCCGCCGGCCAGCAATGGCATGTCAATATCGAGCGCGGCCGGCTGGTCTATCAGGACGATCGCGGCCTGCTGGATCTCGCAGCGCCAAAACTGTTCGGGCGGCATCAGTTCGATAATGCCGGGCTGGCGATCGCGACTTTGCGGGCGCTCGATACATTCCGGATCGGCATCGCGGATTTCGAGGCCGGCATTGTCAACGCCGAATGGCCAGCGCGGATGCAGCGCCTCACCTCCGGCGCCCTGGTCGATTTTGCGCCGGCCGGCGGCGAGATCTGGCTCGACGGCGGGCACAATGCCGAAGGCGGCCGTGTCGCGGCCGCCGCGCTGGGCGATCTCGAGGAGCGGGTGTCGCGCCCGCTGGTGGTGATCGCCGGCATGATGGCGAACAAGGATGCGACCGCCTTCCTGGCCAACTTCGCCGGGCTGACGCGCCATATCATCGCGGTGCAGATACCCGGTCGTGACAACGCGATGCCGCCGGCCCAGCTGGCGGATGCCGCGCGCGCGCTCGGCATGCGTGTCGAAACCTCCTCCAGTGTCGAAGCGGCGCTGCAATCGCTGGTGCGGCTTGCCTACGAGGTGCCGCCGCGCATCCTGATCACGGGATCACTGTATCTCGCTGGCCCCGTGCTCGCAGCCAACGGCACGCCGCCGCGGTAATACTCGCGCGTCAATCCCAACACAGGCCCTCTCAACGCAAACGGCCGGCTGTCCGCCGGCCGCTCAGGCAAATTAAATTGAATATCCCGAACCGGATCAGACCGCAGCGGTGATCCACTGCTGCAGCTTCTGCTTCGGAGCCGCGCCAACCTGGCGCGAGGCCATTTCGCCGCCCTTGAAGATCATCAGGGTCGGGATCGACATCACACCGTATTTCGAGGCGGTCTTCGGGCTCTCGTCGACGTTCAGCTTGACGATCTTGACCTTGTCGCCCATCGCGCCGGAAATCTCGTCCAGCGCGGGTGCGATCATGCGGCAGGGACCGCACCATTCGGCCCAGAAATCGACGACCACCGGCCCGGTCGCCTTGAGCACTTCGGCTTCAAAATTGGCGTCAGAAACCTTGCCAACGGCCATGGAATACCTCGTTCGGTTTGAAAGGAAGGCGCGGATGAAGAATCCCGCGCCTGATATGATAGAGCCAACCTATGAACGCGATCTCGCCGGGTCAAGCTCGGTCACGCCGGCCTGACAAGATAGCAGGGCAGCGTCCAGCATGGGGGTTGAAATCTCCATTAATTCAGGAGTTTCGGTCCATAGTAGCGCCGCCCGGACCGGCCGGTCCGGGTAGAGCTTTCCCAGCACCGCGCGGTACAGCGCCAGCTGCCGGACATAGGCGGCGGGCGCCTCGGCCGCCGCCGTCGGCGGAGCGTGGCTGGTCTTGAAATCGACGATCAGGACCTGATCGGGCCTCACCACCAGCCGGTCGATTTGCCCGGAAACCAGCGCCGGGGGCCGTCCTGACAGCGCCAGTCGACCCACGACCGGGACCTCGGCGCGGCTGCCGGGGGCAAACACCTCGGCGAAGCGAGAATCCGCGATCAGACCCAGGACGCTCGTGGCAAGCGTTGTTCGCTCGGCATCGGTCCAGTCCGCGGCATTGCGGCCGAGATAGCGTTCCGCGGCCTCCTGGCGTCGCGCGGCTTCGAGGTCGGGCAGCGATTGCAGCAACCGGTGCACCAGCGTGCCGCGTTGCAAGGCACGCGCCCGCTCCCGGGTCGATTCGCCGGATCGGACACGATGGCCTTCGTCCTCGCCGGGATCGGATGGACGCAGCGGATTTTCGGCTGGGGCTTCCGGCGTCGCCGGCGTGCGAAGCCATGAAGGAAGCTCGATCGGCGACGCAATCAGGCGTGGGACGATGGCAGCGGGTACTGTCGGGGCGTCCGCAGGCCGCGAATAGCGTTTGACCCTGGCTCCCTCTTTTTCGAACTCTTCGAGTTGCAATCCGGAATGGGCCAGGCCCTTGTCGATCAGGTCGTACCAGGATAGCGGGCGGATACCGTTCCGGTTGCCGGGCATGCAGCCGCCGACGATCAGCCGGTCGGCCGCGCGGGTCATCGCCACATAGAGCAGCCTTCGATATTCATCCTCGGTGTCGTCGAGCATCCTCTGACGCGCCGCGGCAACGGCTGCCGGATCGTCGGCCTTGCGGCCGGCCCAGATGGTGATGCCCGGCGCGTTGGGCGCCGCATTGCCCTGCGGCAGATGGATCAGCCGCAGCCGCTGTGTATCGGAAGGTGAAGTCGTGGTGTCCACGAGGAATACCACCGGCGCTTCCAGGCCTTTGGCGCCATGCACGGTCATCACGCGCACCTCGTTGCGCGAGATTTCCATGTCGCGCTTCACCTCGGTATCGGCGGCGCGCAGCCACGCCATGAAACCCTGCAGCGAGGCCGGCGCCTTGCGCTCATAGGCCAGCGCCAGCTCAAGAAATTCGTCGAGCGCGTCGGTCGCCTCATGGCCGAGCCGCTTCAGGATGCGCGCGCGTCCGCCGTTACCGCCCAGCAGCCACGCGTAGAAGGCGAACGGCGTCTCGATCGCGAAGCGCCGCTCGCAGGCTTCGAGGCGGTGCAGCGCCTCGCGGAATTTCTCCGATGAAGCGGCGTGCTCGCCGAGCGCCCGCCGCAGCGACCCCTTGCGCCGCCAGGCCAGCTCGAACAGATCGTCATCATCGAGCCCGAACAGCGGACTCTTCAGCGCCACCGCGAGCGCGAGATCGTCCTGCGGCAACAGCAGCGCGTCCGCCAGGTTCATCAAGTCGATGATCGCGATGTGCTCGGTGAGCTTGAGGCGGTCGGCGCCGGCCACCGGGATATCGGCGTGCTTCAGGGCCTGGATCACCGCGTCGAACACGTTGCCGCGCCGTCGCACCAATATCAGGATGTCGCCGTAGCGCAGCCGCCGGCGCGCACTGAGGCTGCCGGTCATGACGCCCTCGCGGATCAGCGACTTGATCTCGGCCTGGATGCGTTTGGCCAGTTTGACCTCGGGGCTGGTCTCCGGCACCGCGTCGAACGGCGCGCGCCAGCCTTCGAGGTCCTGCTTGTCGTCAGGCTTTTGCAGTTCCCAGAGATCGATCAAGTCCGGGCCGGCATCCTCGAGCGAATGGTGGATCGGATAGCTGTTATCCGCGGAGTGAATGCTCTGGTAGATCGCCCTGTCGCGAAACACGTGGTCGACCGATTGCAGGATCGCCGGGCCCGAGCGGAACGAATAGGTGAACGACAGCGGATCGAACTTCAGCCCGGCGTCCTCGAATTTCTTCTTCAGCTCTCGGCGGCGCAGGTCGAATTCATGCGGGGCCGCGCCCTGGAACGAGAAGATCGACTGTTTCTCGTCGCCGACCGCGAACACGGTGCGCACCGCGCCGTCGCGCGCGCCTTCGCCGGCGGTGAATTCCGAGATCAGATGCGTGACGATGTCCCATTGCCTCGGGCTGGTGTCCT
Organism: Bradyrhizobium sp.; assembly: GCA_018971675.1. Classification (GTDB taxonomy): domain Bacteria; phylum Pseudomonadota; class Alphaproteobacteria; order Rhizobiales; family Xanthobacteraceae; genus Bradyrhizobium. The sequence continues at coordinate 8,551 of JAGXAF010000040.1, read as the reverse complement.
GCGCCTCGTCGATCAGCACGTGATCGACGCCTCGGTCGAGCTTGTAATGCACCCAGCCCGCCGCGCCGCCGTCGAGCATCGCGAGCGTCTTGTCGATCAGGTCATCGAAGTCGAGCAGCCCGCGCTCCTGCTTCTCGCGACGATAGTTGGCGGCCGCCGCGGTCGCGATATGGAGCAGCGCCTGGCTGCGGTCGCGGGTCGTCACCGCGCGGCGGCGCTCGATCAGCGGACCGATGCGCAGGGCTTCCTGTTCGAACGCCCGTCCCAGCGTCGGATTGTCTCGCGCAAAGTTCTTGGTCACGATAGATTTGCGCAAGGTGCGATCGGTTTCGGTGAGGAAGACGGCTAGATAATCGTCCACCTGTGTCGCGCCGGCGGAGCCTGCGGCTTCGCGCAAGCGCGTGGCCTGTTCGCCGTCGGATTTGCTGCCAGTGTCGAGGGCGAGCGCAATGTCCGGCCAGCGCGACCGCGGTAAGTGCGGCCCGTCGACGATCGCGCGTTCGACGTCCTCGATGCGGTCACTGGCATCGACGCCGAGCGCGGCCGATACCTGCGCAGCCGCCGCATCGGCGCTGCCCGCGGTATCGGTCCATGCCATGAAATGATCGCGGCTCAGGCACGCCTCGCGCACCACGTCCTTGAAGGTGACGTCGGCGGCGCTCGCCATCGCGACGTTGAGCGCGCGGCCCGCCGCGCTGTCGGGATCACGCGAGGCGCCCAGGAGCACCGCGAGGTTGGCGCGCTCCATCATCTCGGTCTGGTCGCGCTCGTCGAGCACGGCAAAACGCGCCGGCACATTGGCCTCGAACGGAAATTGCTGCAGCAGCCGGGTGCAGAGCGCGTGAATCGTCTGCACCTTCAGCCCGCCCGGGGTCTCCAGCGCGGAAGCGAACAATTCGCGGGCGCGCAGCCTCAATCTCCTGTCGGGACGGGCGAGGCCGACGTCGCGGATCGCGTCATCCAGCGCGTCGTCGTCGAGCGTGACCCAGTGTCCGAGCGTCGAAAACACCCGCTCCGCCATGTTGGCGGCGGCCGCCTTGGTGAAGGTGATGCAGAGGATCTTTTCCGGCGGCACGTTATCAAGCAACAGCCGGATCACCCGCTGCACCAGCACATGGGTCTTGCCGGAGCCGGCGTTCGCCGAGACGAAGGCGGATGCGGCCGGATCGGACGCGCGCGCTTGCGTGTTGCGAACGGCGGGCGGGATCGGGCGCGGGGCTTTCACCATTCCGGGAGCCCCAGGCCGCCGGCCGCCGACCATTCCTTGATGCGGGCGAGATCGTCATAGCTGCCGTAGCGGTTCGACCACATCGACAGGTTCAGCGAGGTGTAGCCCTGTGCTTCGTCCTCGAAAGCGCGGATCAGCTTTTCGAGTTCCCGCCGCGCATGATCGGCGGCCGCATCGGGCGCCTGCGGCGTATCGCCTTTGTTGATCTTCAGCTCCAGCGGCTTCTGCTCGCCTGGCGGGTTGTTGCCGCTGAGCCGGACGTAGCTGAATTCTCGGACCGAGCTTCCAGCCGGGATATTCTCAAAGCCGCCCTCGCGCAGGATCGCCGCCTCCAGCGTCAATTGCGGCGACAGCCCCATGCGGACCTGCTTGCCGGTTGGCGGCTGCCCGGTCTTGTAATCGAGGATCGCGTAGCAGCCGTCGCGACGCCGTTCGATCCGGTCGGCGCGCGCCGACAGCACGAAACTGCGTTCATTGCCGAGTCGAATGGAGATTTCACCTCTGATCTCGGCCGCGATGGCGTTGATGTCGACCCGCCGGCCGGTTTCCCATCCTGCAAACCAGTCGGCGATGCGCTTGAAGCGCGGCCACCACAGCGCGCGCGCTTCGGGCCGCTCCATCAGTGGCGCGAAGTATTTTTCGCCGATCGCGCGCAGCACAGCCGCCGGATCGGCGGGAAGCGTCGTCGCATAGTCTTGCGTGAATTCGCCGAGCGCGTCGTGGATCGCCGATCCGCGGTCGGCGGCCGACAACGGCATGTCGACGGGATCGAGCGGCTCCAGCCGCAGGATATATTTCGCGTAGATCGTGTAGGGATCGCGCAGCCAGTCCTCGATCGCGGTCACCGACAGTTTCAGCGGCCTTGCCGCGCGGGGCGGCTTCGGCTCAGGCTGCTTGACCGGCTTGATCTCGTTCGGACGGTCGAGTTCGCCGGCATAGCGAACGTATTGATCGCCCGCCGCGATCGCCGCCGTCCAGCGTTCCTCGCTCGCGACCGCTTCCAGCCGATGCAGGAAACGCGAGGCCACGGCGGGCGCGCCGCCGACCTTGGCGGCGTGACTGAGGATCACGTCCTGCGTGCCGAGCAATTGCGCGAAATCGTGCGCCGACAGGCCGATGCGGCGTTCCGGCAGGTCGAGGCCGAGCGCATGCCGCATCGGCCGGCTCAGCCAGGGATCGATCCGCGGCGCCGGCGGCCAGACGCCCTCGACCAGCCCGCCGAGAATGACGCGGTCGGATTGTGTCAGCCGTGCTTCCAGCGGGCCGTAGATCCGCAATTGCGCATTCGTCACTTCCGGCCGCCGCACCACGCGGTCGCCGAACGCGGTCTGGAAAACTAACGGATAATCCGCGAGCGCGACCGTCAAGCCGCTCGATGCGCCGGCGCCGAGCAGATCGTCGAACGCGGAGGCCAGCACCGATCCCTGATGGCCTTCGAAAGCGAACGCCACACCATTTTCATCGCGCGACAATTCGGCCAGCACGTTGCGGTGCTGTTCGGCAAGCGCGGTGAAATCATGCTGGCCTGATGCGGCAAGGTTCTCGAGCGGTGCGATGGCCGCTTGCAGTGTGCCGATCAGCCGCAGCGCGTCGTCGAGTTGATCGTCACCGACCTTGGTCCGCAGTTCGGAGCCGTGCAACGAGGATGGTTCCTTGCGTTTGAGCCTGGCGAGTTCATCCCGGAAACGATCAAAGTCCCGCTTCAGGCCCATGCTGCCGGCCTGTGGGCGCGTGCCGCGCAGCAGCACCAGCTCCAGGGTCTGGATGGCGCGGCGGAAGGCGCCCTCCCGGCCGCCGAGTCGACAGAGCGGATGTTTCAACAGCGCCAGCAGGGTCGGCGGCTCAAATTGCCTCGCCACCGTCTCGGCCGCGAGCCGCGCGAAAATGCCTGCCGAGACGTCCATCAGCGAATCGCCGCCGGAATCGTCGAACGGCAGGTTCCAGCGGCCGAGCGCGGCCATCACCCGCCGTGCCAGAGCGCGGTCTGGCGTCACCAGCGCAGCCGATTTGTTCTGCTGCCGCGCCTCGCGCATCGCAATCGCAATCGCGAGCGCCTCCATCTCGGGGTTTGCAGCCTGGATCACCGCGAGGTCTTGCATGCCGGCTGCGATGCGCTCTGCGATTTCGGGCTGCGCCAGTTTTTGATGCCATTGTGCTGACGCGTTTGAAGGCCGCATCGTTTCGGAGGCCAGTATTTCGCGCCCGTGTGGCGCGGGTTCGCCCAGAATCTCGACGTCGCTGCGCTTGATGCCAAACCGTTGCAGCAGCGCATGCATCGCAAATTGCGGATGGTTGGAGGATGGATGCGTGGTGAATTGGCCGTCGGCGCCTTTGATGCCGCCGATCGATTGCCAGGCCTCATCATCGAGATCGGTATCGAGTCCCGGCAGCACCACCGCGCCGTTGGAAAGCCTGGCAACCGCGTGCAGGAATTTTGCGGTCACCGGCATCGAGCCGGTCGAGCCGGCCGCGATCACCGGGCCGTCATGATGTGCGGTCAGCCGTGCGGCTTCCGCCTCGATCAGGAGATCGCGCCGCGCCGCCGGCTCCATCCTGCCCCGCTCATTCAGAATTGGCGGCCAGATGTGTCGCGCGACGGTGAGAAATTCGAGCGTGAGCTGCCAGTATTTATCAAGCGCATCCGGCACCAGCCCGTCGAGTGCGCTCCACTCCACCTTGCGCGTGACCATGTCGTCCATCAGCCGCGCCAGGTCGTCGGCGAGCGCGAGCGTCGAGTCGGGCCCGCCGGTCACCAGCGGCGCCTGTGCCGGATCGCCGGGCCTGATTTGTTTGGCCCATGTCCCGATCAATTGCGCCAGCAGCAGGCGGCGCTGCAAGCCGTCCATCGCGGGTGGAAGATCCAGCGCGGCCAGCGCGGGCGTGACGGCCTGCGTCAACGCCAGTTCGTCCTCATCGATATCGCCGAGCGCGACGATGCGCGGCAGGATCGCGGCGTCGGTCGCGAGTTCGTCAAGAAAAATTTCCCGCGCCAGGCGTCCGGCGCGGCGCGTCGGCAGATACAGCGTTGCCTGCGCCAGCCTTTCGGGATTTGCGCGGACCTCAAATCCCTCAACCAGCCGGCCGTCGATCAGCGCGGCGATCACGCTGCGCAGGAAGGGCACGGACAGGGGAACGCTGAAAACGCGCATCGGCTTCCTGATTCGGGATTTCCTGTATCATGCACGAGGGGCGCGGGGGACGTGCAATGGTATTAAGGGATAATGGTGTCGCTGTCCCGCTTCAGCGCCGTGCCCGGTAAGCGCAAAAAAAGCCCCGGCGATGTCCGGGGCTTTTGTTTCTCTCAACCTCTCGGGTTTATTTCGTCAGCAAGCACGCGAGTTGCCTGGTCGCCCCCAGGCAGCGAACTTCATCGATCCGCCGGGCAAGCAGAATCGCGCCGGCCTTGAGCGTCTCGATTTTCTGTTTCTCCGGGTGGGCTTCCTCAAGTTCTGCGATTTGTTTGTTGAAGGCGGCTAGCTCGGCATGAAGCCGGTGGAGCTCTTCGCTATCTTGATGGATTTCAGGCTGGATTGCTTTCCTGGTTCGCTGTGTGCGCATCGGCTTCCCCCCCAATTGCGTCACGTCTTTGTGAGTAAGGTTTGTGGCGGCATTTCGAAAGAGAACGCACGGTCTCATGACATCTTTTAGGCTGGATAATCGGCTTGGCAACATTCAGCAAAACGGGGGACCTTTGCAGGTGGGGCCACGGGATTCGGAAGATCGATCGGGCGCGGTCCCTGAGCGACCGGCGAGTCAGCCGCAATTCCAGATCGGCCCGATCGGTGTTCGCGTCCAGCAAGGACCGAAGCTGCCGCCATTGTAGCGGCCGCCAGCGAAGCCCGGCCGGCCGAAATAGTGCCAGTTGCCGTCAAACCAGTAATATTGAGGAACCGGATCGATATACCAGGGGCGACGGTTGCGGCGTGCCCAGCGCCGCGCCCCATCCTTCTGGGCGTACAGCGGAAGGCTGTTGCTCAGCGGCTGTTCGTAGCCCGGCAGAAAGCCGTAGCCGTGCCAGCGCGACGCCGGCCGCTTGTGAACCGGCGCGGCCACCGCGACGACCGACAGCAACGAGAGAACGAGAGCAAGTGACAGGCACGCGAGTCGTGACATCGATCCACCATAGCCAGTCACGTCCGGGAACGCCACGTCGGAGGCGAGGCCGTGGATATAACGGAAGGCGAAAGGTCTATGCCACGCTTTCCAGAAAGGCTTCTTCCGCCGCCTGTACCGCCTCGGGGGTTCCGACGTGCATCCAGACACCGTCGAGCCGCAGCCCGAACAGGCGCTCCTGCTCGTTGGCGCGGTCGAACATTCTGGTCAGCGGAAATTCGCCCGTGGGCGCATCGGCGAACAAGGACGGCGACATGATCGCCGCGCCGGCATAGACAAAGGGCACCACCTGATGCTCCTTGCGCTTGCGCAGGACGCCGTCGGGCAGCATGGCATAGTCGCCACGACCGCCATAGCCGATGCTGCTGGTCGTCGGCGCCATCAGCAGCAGGACATCCATGCGCGCGGGATCGAAGGCCGCCGCCAGCCTTGCCAGATTGGGCTGCACGCCATCGATCCACAGGGTGTCCGCATTGACATGGAAGAACGGCGCCGGGCCGAGCAGGGGCAACGCCTTGACGACGCCGCCGCCGGTGCCGAGCACCGCGTCACGTTCGTCCGAGATGATGATGCGGGGTCGCGCGCGTTTCGCGACATGATCGATGATCTGGTCCGGCAGATAGTGGACGTTGACGACCGCCTCGACCACGCCGGCATTGCCGAGCTTGTCGAGCACGTGGTCGAGCAGCGGCTGGCCGGCCACGGGCACCATGGGCTTGGGGACGTGGTCGGTCAGCGGACGCATCCGCACGCCGAGACCGGCGGCGAGGACCATGGCTTTGGCGGGCGTAACGGACATCCGGAGAGTTTTTCTCGAACGGTTGTTTCAAGGTAACCGCGGCCGATGGAAACCGGGATATTCGGGTCCATGATTTGCCACGGAGCATATCACGGCGATTCGGGCGCCGCATCGACCGTTCACGCCATAGCCGCCGGACATGACGGTTGTGCGACCGGAATGCTTCCGGCTCAGGTTTGCGCCACGGTGCGCTTGGCGCCTTTTTTCTTGTCGCCCTGCTTCAGGAAGGAGATGCCGATCTGATCGCCGTTGACCCAGGCCAGTTCGCAGCGGCGGTAGGCGAGGCCGGTCGACGACAGCAGCAGAAAGAATTCCTTCAGATGCAAACCCTCGACGGATCCCTCGACGGTGAGCTTGGCACCGGTCTCCGACACGTCTTCCATCTTGCATTCGCGCCGCCAGGTGCCGTCGATCCCCATCATGTGGGCCGGGATACCGCGTTCGAAGATGACGCGCTGGCCCTTGCGTCGCTCTGCTATCGACATCGTTTGTTCCGCCTTCGAGCAGCTGCCGCGGCCGACCTGGCCAAGGTCCACCTCAGATTAGCGGAATGTCGGCTAACAACGGGTAAATTTATGACGACGGCGGCGGAACATTAGCTGCATACCATCCCCGGAGCGGCGCCAGCGCTGGATGGACCAGCGAGCGGTTGAGATAGGTCCAGATCCTGGGCAGATGCCGCAAATATTGCGGCTTGCCGTCGCGCCGGTTGAGTCGGGCGAAGATGCCGAGCAATTTGGTGTTCCGCTGCGCTGACATCACGGCATAGAGCTCGGCGAAATGCGCCGGATCGAAATGGCCGTCGGAGGCAAACCGCGCCTTCATGTAACGGGTCAGCAGCACCAGCTCGAGCTGCTCGGGCACATCGACCCGGGCGTCCTGCAACAACGATACCAGGTCATAGGCGGCGGGCGCCAGCACGGTGTCCTGAAAGTCGATGATTCCGACTTTGGCGATATCGGCGCGATCGTCGAGCCAGATCAGATTGGGCGAATGGAAATCGCGCAACGCCCAGGTCTGCATTGCTTGGGTCTTCGGCTCGGCGGCGACCTTGTCGAGCAGTTCGCGCCACATCGTCACCAACGCGGCACGTACCGGCTCGGCCGGCGTCGCGTCACGTTCCGGCAGGTACCATTCCAGCATCAATCCGATTTCGACCAGCAACGCATCGGTATCGAACAATGGAATGGTGTAGCTGGTGTGCGGCGTCAGCGGCAGGGTTGCGGGTAGCGGCTGACGATGCAGCGCCGCCAGCATGTCGGTCGCGGCCTGGTACCGTTTCTCGATCGGCCGCGGCGGGTCGCCTTCGACGACGCCAGCGCTGCCGAAATCCTCGGTAATCAGGAACCCCGCATCGAGGTCGGCATGGTGGATGGCCGGCGCCGAGAAGCCGCGCTGGCGCAGGCCTCCTGCGATCGCGACGAACGGCTTGACGTCCTCGGCGAGATGGGCTGCGGCGCTGTAGGACTTGCCGTCATAGATCGGGGGTCCGTCGGGACGGCGCGGCGAATTCATCAGGATGACGCCGGTCTCGCCGCGGAACAGCCGGGCATAGGAGCGGGTCGATGCGTCGCCGGCCATCCGCTGACGCCGTGCCTCGTCATAGCCGGCATCGACGAGAAACCGCCGCAACGCCTTCAGGCGGGCGACCTGGGAAGCGGCCCTGCCATGGCCGGTGATCTCGGCGGCGCGCGCGGAGGATCCGAGCGCCGGACGATGACTGAGCGCAATGTCGATCCGGTCGACGGGAAGCGCCGCCGGTGCGCGCTCCGGCCATTCGATCAGCGCTGTTATGCCTTCGGGCCACGGCGAAAGGCCGATCTCCTCCAGTTCAATGGGATCTTCGACGCGATAGAGATCGGCGTGAACCAGCGGAAACGGCGGCAGATCGTAGGTTTGCGCCAGCGTGAAGGTCGGGCTTGGGACCTCAACCGTCGCGTCTCCGGCGAGATAGCGGATCATGGCCCTCGCCGCCGCGGTCTTGCCCGTGCCGAGATCGCCCGACAGCGTGATGACATCGCCTGGGCCGATCAGCAGCGCGAGATCGGCCATCAGGTGCGCGGTGGCGCTCTCGTTCGGAAGGGCGAGCGAGAATGTGACGGTGGTGATCATTCCGCAGCGTTGCGATGCGCGGCCTGGTCGACCGGAAAGTCGCAGATGACGGTCGTGCCCTTGCCTTCGACGGATTTCACGTCGACCCTGCCTCCATGCAGTTCGACAAAGGACTTCACCAGTGACAGGCCGAGCCCGGCGCCGCGATGCCGCGAGCCGTTGGAATGGCTCTCGAACCAGTCGAACACCTTATCCTTGACGTCGGCCGGAATGCCGGGTCCGGAATCGGTCACGCTGAAGGCCACGTGGTGCTCGGTGCGCCTGGCGCGGATGGTGATCGCCGAATCGTGCGGCGCGAA
>JAGXAF010000039.1 GCA_018971675.1 Bradyrhizobium sp. | reverse complement strand
AGATCGGCCCATGTTGAGGGGCCCTGCCCCGGCCTATAGAAGACGAAGCCACGATCGACAAAGAGAAGTCCCGGGCTCAGTTGAGCTGGGTCGGCCGGTCATCCTTATCCGGCCCGGATGCGCGTGCAGCAAAGGGCGGGGCCGCATCGGACGGCGCCGCATTCGACGGCGCCACGCCATCAGCCGGCGCGTTCGCGAGCTCCGCAGCCCTGCGTTCATGGTTGCGATAGGATTTCAGGCCGGCCGGCAGACTCAGCAGATAAAGTATCGTGCAGATCGAGAGCACGTACCAGGGATAACCGATCAGCAGCGCGATGAAGAAGATCACCGAGACGAACAGCGGCAGCACCATTTCCGGCGCCACACGCATGCGCACGGTCTTGCCGGAAAATACCGGCAACCGTGACACCATCAGGAAGGCAATCAACAACGTGTAGAGCGCAGTCAGTGCCGCCGGCGGCTGCGGGACGCCGAGGAAAGCGAGATATACCGGGAGCAACACGGCAATCGCGCCGGCCGGCGCCGGAACGCCGGTGAAATAATTCGCGGCAAAGGCCGGCTTGTTCGGATCGTCCATGGTCGCGTTGAAGCGCGCCAGCCGCAGGCCGCCGCTGATCGCGAACACCACGGCCGCGATCCAGCCGCCATTGCCAAGCCCATGCAGTTGCCAGAAGTACAGCATCAGTCCCGGCGCCACGCCAAAATTGACGAAATCGGCGAGACTATCGAGCTCGGCGCCGAACTTCGACTGGCCCTTGATCATGCGCGCCACCCGGCCGTCGAGGCCGTCGAGCACGGCCGCGAATACGATGGCGGCCGCCGCCAATTCCATCCGTCCCTCGGTGGACAGCCGGATCGCCGTTAGTCCCGCGCAGATCGCAAGCAGCGTAATGACGTTGGGCACAAGCAACCGCACCGGGATCGGACGGAACCGGCGCCGGCGCAAATCGGAATATCTGGAATCGTCGGGCATCTGCATCGCCACTTCGCATATAGCAAGCGGTGACCTGTTTCGCCATTGCCGCCGCTGGGCAAATGGTTAACCGGTCCGATAGGTCCGGCCGGGGTCGGCAAGCCCGAGATCGGCCAGGATGGTCTCGCCCGCGACCGCGGTCTGGCCTTCGGAAACCAGCGGTTTGGTCCCCTCCGGCAAGTAGATATCGAGCCGCGATCCGAAACGGATCAATCCGAACCGCTCGCCGACGCCGATCGACTGTCCTTCGCGAACGAACGATACGATCCGCCGCGCCACCAGGCCCGCGATCTGGATCACCCCGATGCGGCCGTTTGGCGTCGAGATCACAAGCGAATTGCGCTCGTTATCTTCGCTCGCCTTGTCGAGTTCGGCGTTGATGAAGGCGCCCGGCCGATACGCGATGCGATCGATCCGCCCCCCGACCGGACTGCGATTCACATGGCAGTTGAACACGCTCATGAAGATCGAGACGCGAGGCAACGGCCGGTTGCCAAGGCCAAGTTCGTCCGGCGGCGATACCTGCGTGATCATCGAGATGCGCCCGTCGGCGGGCGCGACCACGATGCCATCGCGCACCGGCGTGACCCGCACCGGATCGCGAAAGAACAGCGCGCACCAGATCGTGAGCACCGTGCCGATCCAGCCGAGCGGCGACCAGATCCAGAACAGGATCAGGCTCGCCAGCGCAAAGCCGCCGATAAACGGATAGCCTTCGGGATGAATGGGCGGAATTTGCGCGCGGATGGAATTACCAATGGACATCAGTTTTCACTTCCTTTCCCCTCCAGGAGAGGGTGGCGGTCCGCGTCCCGACATCGTCTCGTTGGCGTAATGGACCGCTTATCGAGCGTTATGATGGCGTGCGGCGTCACGGGCGGGAGAAAAAATTCGCGCGAACACTTCTGGATATGGCGTTTGGAAGGAAAACCGATCCGATAGTGCCGGGGACGAAGACTACCACATCGATATTGCCGCTGGTAGCTTTCGAATAAGGACAAATCCGGTCTGCATCATCCGCGATTTCTTGCGACCGGGAACCAACGCTCCCCTGCCGCTGGTGCGAAGCGCTTTGGCTTGATGGCGTAATGCCGTTCCCTTTTCCGGGCTCGGCTGGTGTCGCACCCCCGCTCTCCCGCAAGGAGAGAGGATTCGCTCACCGAACCATCATTCAGCCGCGGCCGGGGCAACCATGGCATGATCGATCGGCGGATCCCGGTTCGGCGCTTCGTTCTCGTCCGCGATACGCGCCAGCCGCTCCCGCGCTTCCTCGGCCTCGCGCTGCCGGTTCCACATGCTGGCATAGAGCCCGTCGATTGCCAGAAGCTGGGAATGGGTGCCTCGCTCGGCGATCCGACCCTGATCCAGCACGATGATTTCGTCGGCGCCGACAATGGTCGACAACCGGTGGGCGATCACCAGCGAGGTGCGGTTACGCGACACCCGCTCCAGCGCGCCCTGGATTTCATGCTCGGTATGGCTGTCGAGCGCCGAGGTCGCCTCGTCGAGCAACAGGATCGGCGGCGCCTTGAGCACGGTCCGCGCGATCGCGACGCGCTGCTTCTCGCCGCCGGACAGCTTCAGACCGCGCTCGCCGACCTGGGTCTCATACCCCTTCGGCGACAGCTTGATGAAACCGTCGATCTGCGCCAGTTGCGCCGCCTGCTCGACTTCGGCATCGCTCGCGTCCCACCGCCCGTAGCGAATATTGTAGCGGATGGTGTCGTTGAACAGCACGGTATCCTGCGGCACCATGCCGATCGCGGCCCGCAGCGAGTCCTGCGTCACATTGCGGATATCCTGGCCGTCGATCAGGATCTTGCCGCCGGAGACGTCATAAAGGCGAAACAGCAGCCGGGAAATCGTCGATTTGCCAGCGCCGGACGGGCCGACGATGGCGACCGTCTTGCCGGCGGGAACGTCGAAGCTCAGTCCCTTGAGAATCGCCCGCTCGGGATCGTAGGAAAAGCGTACATCGTCGAAACGCACATGGCCCGACGTCACGATCAACGGCTTGGCGCCGGGCACATCCTTGACCTCGGGGCTGTTCGACAGCACCACGAACATCTTCTCGATATCGATGATCGCCTGCTTGATCTCGCGATAGACCATGCCCATGAAATTCAGCGGCGTGTAGAGCTGGATCATCATGGCGTTGATCATGACGAAATCGCCGACGGTGTTGTGACCGGCGCGCACGCCGAACGCGCACATCAGCATGGCCGTGGTAAGGCCGGTGGTGAAGATGATCGCCTGCCCGGTATTGAGCACCGCCAGCGAGGTGTAGGTCTTCACGCTGGCCTGCTCATAGCGTTCCATCGAGCGATCGTAGCGCGCGGCTTCGCGCGTCTCGGCGCCGAAATACTTGACCGTTTCGTAGTTCAACAGCGAGTCGATCGCCTTGGTGTTGGCATCGGTATCGGATTCGTTCATCTTGCGGCGGATCTGGATCCGCCATTCGGTCGCGATATAGGTGTAATACATGAAGACGACGACGGTGATCAGGGTCGCGACCAGATAGCGCCAGTCAAACTTCCACAGCAGCACCGCCATCAACAGCGAGACCTCGACGAGGGTCGGCACCAGTTGCAGGATCACCATCCGCACGATCTGCTCGATGCCGAGGCGGCCGCGCTCCAGAACCCGCGTCAATCCACCGGTCTTGCGCTCCAGATGAAAGCGCAATGAGAGTTCGTGCATGTGCACAAAAGTGAGGACGGCGAGCTTGCGCACGGCATGCATCGCAACCCTGGCAAAGATGCCGTCGCGCCACTGGGTCAGCACCGCCATCAGCACCCGCAGGCCGCCATAACTGGCGGTCATGACGAAGGGAGACGCGATCAGCCACAGCTTCCAGTTCGACGATTGCACGGGAGCGCTGTTCGCTCCGGTCAGCGCGTCGATCGCCCACTTGAAGGTAAACGGCACCGTTAGCGTCGCGACCTTGGCCAGCACCAGCAGTACGACCGACCAGACCACGCGCATCTTCAGGTCGGCGCGATCGCTCGGCCAGATATAGGGCCACAGATGCGCCAGCGTCCCGATCAGGGTCGCCCGCTCGACCGTTTTGTCGGGCGCGGACTCCTTGCTGCCGTCGGCCGGGCGTGAATGTGGGTGAGCCATCTATCGTTCCCGGCGCGGATGGCCGGGTCGCGAATCGTCCTGCGCTCTCCGGGCCACGCGACCCCCTTGATGTGACTTCGTCATGCGGCCTTCATATAGGGTTTTTGGCCCGTTCCGCACCCCGGCAGAACAATCTTTTGCATCGACGGCGCGGCGCCGGAATGCTCGCGGCTTGACGGCTTCGCGTTGCGGTGCCACATCGCGGCCATGACCAAGATCAGCAATGTCTGTGTCTATTGCGGCTCCAGCCCAGGCACCAATCCCCACTTTGTCGAAGCTGCCAGGGACTTCGGTAAGGTGCTGGCCGAGAACAAGATCAACCTGGTTTATGGCGGCGGATCGTTTGGAGTGATGGGCGCGTTGGCAACGTCCGTGCTCGACCATGGCGGCACCGTCACCGGCATCATCCCGGAGGCTCTGGTCGCGCGGGAGCGCGCGCTGAACCGGGCCCAGGAAATGGTGGTGACGCGCGACATGCACGAACGCAAGCGGCTGATGTTCGAGCGTTCGGATGCATTCGTCGCCCTGCCCGGCGGCATCGGCACGCTGGAGGAACTGGTCGAGCAACTCACCTGGGTGCAGTTGGCGCACCATAAAAAGCCGATCGTGCTGTGCAGCATCGATTCGTTCTGGAGCCCGCTGCTTGAAACCTTCGCGCGGATGAAGGCGGCCGGGTTTGTCTATAATTCGGGCATATTGGACGATGTGGTCTCCAACAATGTCGCCGGCATTCTCCCCCTGATCCATCGCAAGATGGCGGCCGCGGCGGCCGAGCCCGCAAGAACCTAGAGCCTTTTCGGCTCTGATTGCATCAGAACCGGGCTCTAGCTTTTTATTTTGACGCGTTTTCTTGACGCGAACCGGCATCCACTTCGCTTGAAAACGCTTTGGATCACTCATCCGGAAACATCACCGCTTCGATGCGATTGCCGTCGAGATCGATGACGAACGCAGCGTAATAACGCACGCGGTCGTGCGGCCGCAGCCCCGGTGCGCCGTCGGACAGGCCGCCCGCGTTGAGCGCCGCGGCGTGGAAAGCCTCGATTTCACCAGCCGATTTCGCGCGAAGACAGATGTGGACGCCGCTCCCGCGTGGCACCTCATCCATGTCAGCGCGCAAATTGATCCAGAACTCCGGGTAGCTCTTGCCGAAGCCGACCGATGCCGGCCGCGTCACCAGCCGCGACAGACCGAGCGCCGCCAGCGTGGCTTGATAGAACTTCGCCGCGCGATCGAGATCGCGGACGCCGACTGAAACATGGTCGATCATATTTGCGCCGCCTCACGCCTGCGCGCCGGATTTCACCAGCTTGTAGATCACCGAATCCCTCAGCGCCTGGAACGAGGCGTCGATGATATTGGGCGAGACCCCAATCGTGGTCCAGCGTTCGCCGGCCTCGTCCTCGCTCTCGATCAACACCCGCGTCACCGCCTCGGTGCCGCCATTGAGGATACGCACACGGTAGTCGATCAGCTTCAGGCCTTCGATATATTTCTGGTACTTGCCGAGATCCTTGCGCAGCGCGACATCCAGCGCATTGACCGGACCGTTGCCTTCCGCCGCCGAAATCAATTTCTCGCCGGCGACATCGACCTTCACCACCGCCATGGCCACCGTGACACGCTGGCCGTTGGCGTTGTAGCGCTGCTCGACATTGACATCGAACTGCTCGACCTCAAAATATTCCGGCACCCGACCAAACGTGCGCCGCGCCAGCAGGTCGAACGAGGCATTGGCGGATTCGTAGGCGTAGCCGGCGGCTTCCCGTTCCTTCAGGTCCTCGATCAGGCGGGCCAGCTTGGGATCATCCTTGGTGTAGGCGATGCCGGCACGGTCAAGTTCGGCGATGACATTGGAGCGACCGGCCTGATCGGACACCAGCACCTTGCGGCGATTGCCGACGGATTCCGGCGACACATGTTCGTAGGTCTGCGGGTCCTTCAGCACCGCGGAGGCATGAATGCCGGTCTTGGTGACAAAGGCGCTTTCACCGACATAGGGCGCATGACGGTTCGGCGCGCGGTTGAGCATGTCGTCCAGCGTTCGCGACACCTTCGTCAAGGTCGCCATCTTGTCCGGCGACACGCAGATTTCGAACGCATCGGAGAATTCGCGCTTCAGCCGCAGGGTCGGAATCAGCGAACACAGATTGGCGTTACCGCAGCGCTCGCCGAGGCCGTTCAGCGTCCCCTGGATCTGGCGTGCACCGGCGCGCACCGCCGCCAGCGAATTGGCAACCGCCTGCTCGGTGTCGTTATGGGCGTGGATACCGACGTGATCGCCGGGAATGTGCTTTATCACTTCGCCGACGATAGTCTCGACTTCGTGCGGCATGGAGCCGCCGTTAGTATCGCATAATACCACCCAGCGGGCGCCGGAATCATAAGCCGCCCTGGCGCAGGCGAGCGCGAATTCAGCGTCTTCCTTGTAACCGTCGAAAAAGTGCTCGCAGTCGAGCATCACTTCGCGGCCGGCGTCTTTCGCGGCCTTCACGCTGTCGCGGATCGAAGCAAGGTTTTCCTCTTTGGTGGTCTCGAGCGCGACCCGCACCTGGTAGGCCGAGGATTTCGCGACAAAGCAGATCGCATCGGCCCTTGCTTCCAGCAGCGCTGCGAGACCCGGATCGTTCGACGCCGAGCGGCCGGCGCGCCGGGTCATGCCGAACGCCGTGAAGCGCGCGTGATCGAATTTCGGCTTCTCGGCGAAGAACTCGGTATCGGTGGGGTTGGCGCCGGGATAGCCGCCCTCGACATAATCGATGCCGAGATCATCCAGCATATGGGCGATCAGTTGCTTGTCGCGCAGCGTGAAATCGACGCCGTTGGTCTGCGCGCCGTCGCGCAGCGTGGTGTCGAACAGATAGAGGCGTTCGCGGCTCATGGCTGAACTCCCGGCGCAGCGCTATCCTTCAAATTCTTCTGCATGGTGGTATTGGCGAGCCATTCGCCATTGACGGTGACGCTGTTACGCTGCCGGGCGACATAACCACGTTTGGCAAAAAAGCCTTGCGCGTTGTCGCTGGCATCGACCGTCAGGCTGGTTGCGCCACGCGCGCCCGCGAGCTTTTCCAACGCTTCGCACAGTGCGGATGCGACTCCCTGCCCGGCCGCGTCGGGATGGACGTAAAGCATGTCGATGTGATCCTTGCCCTTCAGCGAGGCAAAGCCGACCGGAGAATTCTGCAGCGTGGCGATCAGCGTCAGTTCACCGGCAAGCCGCCTGCCGAATGCCTCCTCATCGTCGGCCGCACTGGCCCAGGCTTCCTGCTGCGCCTCGCCGTAGTCGTCGCCGGTCAACTCCTCGATCGCCGCGACAAAGATCGCCGCCAGCACCGGCCCATCCGCCGCAAGGAACGGCCGCAGCGCTGGTTTTGGCGACGGCTGTGGCATTAGGCGGTCTCGTCTTTCCTTCCCTCTCCCCTTGCGGGAGAGGGAAAAGAATCTGCTCGCTGCGCATTCATCGCGCGACCTCCCAGGTCGTACCGTCCTTGGAGTCCTTGATCACGACACCCATCGCGGCAAGCTGATCGCGGATGCGGTCGCTCTCCTTGAAATCCTTTCGCGCGCGGGCGGCGGTGCGCTCGGAGATCAAACCGTCGATCTGCGTCGTATCGACACCTCTGGCCTGCTGCTTGCGATCCTTCCAGGCCGCAGCGCTCGTCGACAGGAAGCCAAATAGCCGCAGCGAGGCCGCGAATTCGCTGCGATCGCGTTCGTTGCCGGCGGCTTTGCCGCGCAGCCCGTGCAGAGAAGCGATCATCTGCGGCGTATTCAGATCGTCCGCAAGTGCTTCGATCACAGCGTCGGCCGGGCGATCACCCTGCATATCGGCAGCGACCCGATACCAGTCGTCCAGCATCTTCGCGCTCTCTTCCAGCCCCTTTACGGTCCAGTCGATCGGCGAGCGATAATGCGTCTTCAGCATATTGAGACGCGCCACTTCGCCCGGCCAGTCCGCCAGCACCTCGTTAATCGTGACGAAGTTGCCGAGGCTCTTCGACATCTTCTGGCCTTCGACCTCGAGGAAGCCGTTGTGCATCCAGTAATTCGCCATGGTCTTCGTGCCATGCGCGCAACGCGACTGGGCGATCTCGTTCTCGTGGTGCGGAAAGATCAGGTCGATCCCGCCGCCATGGATATCGAAGACATCGCCGAGATAGGCCGCGCTCATCGCCGAGCACTCGATGTGCCAACCAGGGCGTCCCCTGCCCCATGGGCTTTCCCAGCCGGGCTCATCGGCGGAAGACTGCTTCCACAGCACGAAATCGGCCGGGTTCTTCTTGTGCGCGTCGACCGCAACCCGCGCGCCGGCCTTCTGCTCCTCAAGCTTGCGGCCTGACAATTCGCCATAATCCGGCATCGAGCGGGTGTCGAACAGCACCTCGCCATTGGCCTCATAGGCATGGCCGCGCGCGGTCAATCGTTCGATCAGCGTCACCATGTCGGCCTTGCCGTCGGCGCGCGGCAACACGAAATCGGTCGCACGCGGCTCGAAGGTCGGCATCAAGCAGCCCAGTGCCGTGACATCGGCATGGAACTGCGCCGCGGTTTTTTCGGTGACCTTGCGGATCGCCTCGTTCAGCGGCAGGCCGGGAAAGTCCCGCGCGGCCCGATCATTGATCTTGTCGTCGACGTCGGTGATGTTGCGGGTATAGGTCACGTGATCGGCGCCGTAGAGATGCCTCAGCAGCCGGAACAGCACGTCGAACACGATCACCGGGCGCGCATTGCCGATATGGGCGAAGTCGTAGACCGTCGGCCCGCAGACATACATGCGCACGTTATTGCGATCGAGCGGCGCGAAGACGCGCTTTTCCCGGGTCAGCGTATCGTAAAGACGCAATTCCATGGGTATCCCGTCCCTTGCGGCCGGGCGTCCAGTGATCTCACTTGAGAAAAGACAGCCTCAGCCAGCGAATCGCTAGCGCATAATCTCGCGGCAAATGACACAAATGGCGAGGAGGCCGTTCATGGCTCCCACCATGGCGTTATCGGGGGAGCCGCGTCAAGAGCCTGTTCAAAAGCCCGATTTCGGCCACCAAGCCGCAGCAACAGGCCATAGTTAATCATTGTTAACGTTTTGGGCCTACCGAATCAGGGCATTTCTCTCATCCTCTCGTTCCCCGGTGCAGCATGCCATTTCCTTCGGCGCTGTCGGCCTGCGCGTTCCTCCTTGTGTCCGCAGCGGCCGCTTTCGCAGACAGCCACGTCTTTATTATCGAAAACCAGGCTGATGGTTATGGAGTGGACCTGTGTCTCGCCAACGGCGAAAAATGCGGCGCGTACGCCGCGCGCTCCTACTGTCGCTCGCGGGATTTCGCCCACGCCTCTTCCTATCGCCGTGTCGACCCCAGAGAAGTGACGCAGGCGGTTCCCAAGTCGGTCGGCGCCTGCACCCATGCCGGCTGCGGCGAATACGTGGCCATTACCTGCCAGCGCTGAGCCCACCCGCCGTCAAGGGCTTGCCGCCTGCCACACCGGCGCCCCGGAAACGACGTGACGCTGCCGCGAGAAGCAGCTATGTGGAGCGGTGTCAGCCGTGTTCTGGTTTCCAGTCGCGGCGATGTCCTTAGTGGCCGGGTATGCAGGAAAAGCCGAAACCTTCCTTCTCGAAATGGATTTTGGCCTATGTCGCGATGCTCGGCATCGTGGCGCCCGGCGCGTGGGCGCAAATGAACCCGCAGGCGCAGGGCGCGCCCGTCAGTCCCGTGTGCCCGCGGCTGGAAGCCCAGCTCGCGAGCATCGATCGTGGCGGCTCTACCGGCAATCCTGCCCGGGACGACCAGATCCAGCGCTATCAGGACGCCGCGGCCCGGCAGCAGAGCGAGCTCGATCGCGTGACGTCGCGGGCCAGGCGGATGGGATGCGACAGCTCCGGCTTCTTTTCGCTGTTCTCCGGCCAATCGGCGCAATGCGGTCCGGTCAACACCCAGATCCAGCAGATGCGTTCCAATCTCGACCAGATCACCAACAACCTCGAACGCCTGCGCGGCGGCGGCGCCGACCGCGACAACCAGCGCCGCTCGGTGTTGACGGCGCTCGCGCAAAACAATTGCGGCCCGCAATATGCCAATATGGCAACGCCGGGCCCGGGTGACTTCCTGAACAACCTGTTCGGCAACAACAATCCAAACAACAATCCAAATGTGCCGAATGCCGATGTCGGGCCGCAATCCGGCACCTACCGCACCGTCTGCGTCCGCAGTTGCGACGGCGCCTACTTCCCGATCTCGTTCGCCACGGTGCCCGCGCGTTTTGCCGATGATGAAAAAACCTGCAAGGCGCTGTGCCCGGCGGCCGATGCCTCCTTGTTCGCCTATCGCAATCCCGGCGAGGACATCAGTTCAGCGGTGTCTATCAGCGGCCAGTCTTATTCGTCGCTACCGAACGCATTTCGCTACCGTCAGGAGTTCAATCCATCCTGCTCATGCAAGGCCGCAGGACAAACCTGGTCTGACGCACTGAAGAACATCGACGACAAGGCCGCCGCCGAGGAACAAGGTGACATCATCGTCACCGAGGAGAGCGCCAAGAAGATGGCGCGGCCGCGGCCGCAGACCAGGTCTGCCGCAACGGCTGGCAAAAAAGGCACGACGGCCACCACGACAGCGCCGCCCGACAACCCCGCCGGCGCCGCGGCGGCCACTCCGGCAACGCCGGGCGACAAATCGATTCGCACCGTCGGTCCGACATTCATCCCGGCGCGGTAGCGGCGAGCCGATTTGGCTCTCGGGTTTGAGCGGCGCGGAGCGTGCTCCGGGTCGCGTCTTGAGGGCGCCAGACGCGATTGCCCTTCCCGATCTTACCTTAGTTAGCCGTCGAACGCTTCGGACGATCCGCGGCTCGCGCGCGACACCAGTGCGTGATCGGCGCCGGGCAGCGGCTTGCCGACATCGCGAAAGCGGTTGGTGATGGGATAGCGACGGTCGCGCCCGAAATTGCGCCGCGTCACCTTGACGCCCGGCGCGGCCTGCCGCCGCTTGTACTCGGCGATATTGAGCAACCGGTCGATCCGCGCCACCAGCTCGCGGTCGAAGCCGGCCTCGACGATCGAGGCCAGCGGCTCCTCACGCTCCACCAGACGTTCAAGAATTGCATCCAGCACGTCGTAAGGCGGCAGCGAATCCTGGTCGGTCTGGTTTTCGCGCAGCTCCGCGGTCGGCGGCCTGGCAATGATGTTGGCCGGGATGACCTCGCCCGACGGACCCAGCGCGCCAACCGGCTTCCAGGTATTGCGCAGGCTCGACAGCCTGAACACTTCGGTCTTGTAGATGTCCTTGATCGGATTGAAGCCGCCGTTCATGTCACCATAGAGCGTGGCGTAGCCCACCGACATTTCCGACTTGTTGCCGGTCGTGACCACCATCGCGCCGGTCTTGTTGGAGAGCGCCATCAACAGCGTGCCGCGGGTGCGCGCCTGCAAATTCTCTTCGGTGATATCGCGCGGCAGATCCTTGAAGCTGTCAGCCAGGATCGCCTCGAAGCCGTTGACGGCCTGCGCGACCGGCAGCACTTCGTAGCGAATGCCGAGCGCTGCCGCGAGCCTTGCCGCATCATCGATCGAGACCTGCGACGTGAAACGAAACGGCAGCATCACGCCGCGCACGCGCTCGGCGCCGAGCGCATCGACCGCGATCGCAGCGCATAGTGCGGAATCGATGCCACCGGAAATGCCGAGCAGCACGCCCGGAAAGCCGTTCTTGCCGACATAGTCGCGCAGGCCGAGCACGCAGGCGGCGTAGTCGGCCTGGTCGCCTTCGGGCAGTTGCGCCACCGGACCCGAGCAGCGCCAGCCGTCGGCGGTCTTGTTCCAGCGTAGCGTCGTGATGCTCGCCTCGAACGCCGGCAACTGCGCCGCGACCGAAAGATCGCCGTTGAGCGCGAACGACGCGCCGTCGAACACCAGTTCGTCCTGGCCGCCGACCTGGTTCAGATAGACCAGCGGCAGCCCGCTTTCGGTAACGCGGGCAACCGCGATCGAAAGCCGAAGATCGTTCTTGTCGCGCGCGTAAGGCGAACCGTTGGGCACGATCAGGATCTCCGCGCCGGTCTCGGCGAGACATTCGACCACGTTTTCGTATTCGGTGGATTCCTCGAGCCAGGTGTCCTCGCAAATGGGTACCCCGACCCGGATGCCGCGCACCGTTACCGGGCCCGCGGCGGGTCCGCGCGCGAACACGCGCTTTTCGTCGAACACGCCGTAATTCGGCAGGTTGGCCTTGAAGCGGATCGCGGCGATCCGACCCTGGTCGAGCAGCGCGCAGGCATTGTAGAGTTTGCCGTCCTCGACCCAGGGCGTGCCGATCAGCATCGCCGGACCGCCATCGGCGGTTTCGCGGGCGAGTTCTTCGACCGCGCTGCGGCAGGCGGACTGGAATGCCGGCTTCAGCACCAGATCCTCCGGCGGATAGCCGGAAATGAAAAGCTCCGAGAACGCGACGAGGTCAGCGCCGTCGGCACGCGCCTTGACGCGCGCGGCACGCGCCCTCGCGGCATTGCCGGCGACGTCGCCGACCGTCGAGTTCAGCTGGGCCAGCGTAATCGTGAATTGAGTAGCGGGTTTGGTCATGAATCGATGGTGCCTTGCGCGGAGGGAAATCTCAATGAAATGCTTCAGATCGCGCCCAGGCGCTCGGCGACGGCGAAGATCCAGAACAACCCGGCCATGATCAGCGTGACGCCGACCGCGGCCGACCCCATGTCCTTGACCCGCCCGATCTGCTGATCGTGATCGGTGGTCAGGCGATCGGCAAGCTTCTCGATCGCGGTATTGAGGAGTTCGACGATCAGCACCAGCACCACGACGGCGACCAGTTCAACCCGCCGCATCACGGTGGCGCCGGCGAGCCATGCCAGCGGAATCGACAGCAGGAGGCTGACCAGCTCCTCGCGAATGGCCTGCTCCGATCGCGTCGCGAAGATCAGGCCGTTGCACGAATTGATCGTGGCCCGCCAGAACCTCGACAACTCACAGACCCGCCGCGGCCGGCATCGGCTCGATTCGGCGGCCGCGATCCTGCTTGAGCAGTTCGGCGATCAGGAACGCCAGATCGATCGACTGCTCGGCATTGAGACGAGGATCACAGGCCGTGTGATAGCGGTCGCTCAGATCTTCATGGCTGATGGCGCGCGCGCCGCCGATGCATTCGGTGACGTCCTGCCCGGTCATTTCCAGATGCACGCCGCCGGCATGGGTGCCCTCGGCGGCGTGGACGGAGAAGAACGATTTCACTTCGGACAGGATGCGATCGAACGGACGGGTCTTGTAGCCGGAGTTCGAGGTGATGGTGTTGCCGTGCATCGGATCGCACGACCACACCACCGCACGACCCTCGCGCTTCACCGCGCGGATCAGGCCCGGCAGGTGATCGCCGACCTTCTCGGAGCCGAAGCGGCCGATCAGCGTCAGCCGCCCCCGCTCGTTGTCGGGATTGAGCACGTCGATCAGCTTCAGGAGTTCGTCCGGCTTGAGCGTGGGTCCGCATTTCAGGCCGATCGGGTTCTTGATGCCGCGAAAATATTCGACATGGCCGTGATCGAGCTGGCGGGTGCGGTCGCCGATCCAGATCATGTGGCCCGAGGTCGCGTACCAGTCGCCGGTGGTCGAATCGACGCGGGTGAATGCCTGCTCGTAACCCAGCAGCAGCGCTTCATGGCTGGTGTAGATTTCGGTGGCGCGCAATTCGGGATGGCTCTCCAGATCAAGTCCGCACGCGCGCATGAAATTCAGCGCGTCGGAAATGCGGTCCGCCAGCTCGCGGTAACGTCGCGACTGCGGGGAGTCCTTCAGGAAGCCCAGCATCCATTGGTGCACGCTGCCGAGATTGGCGAAACCGCCGGTGGCGAAGGCACGCAGCAGGTTGAGCGTCGCCGCCGACTGGCGGTAGGCCATCAACTGGCGTTGCGGATCCGGCGTGCGCGCTTCGGCGGAGAACGCCACGTCATTGACAATGTCGCCGCG
Organism: Bradyrhizobium sp.; assembly: GCA_018971675.1. Classification (GTDB taxonomy): domain Bacteria; phylum Pseudomonadota; class Alphaproteobacteria; order Rhizobiales; family Xanthobacteraceae; genus Bradyrhizobium. Next base: position 5,228 of record JAGXAF010000039.1, on the reverse strand, counting down.
ATAGCTCGGCAACTCGACGCCGCCAATCTTCTCGGTGGGCGAGGAACGCGGTTTGGCGAATTGTCCGGCGATGCGGCCGACCTTCACCACCGGCAACGCGCCGGCGTAGGTCAGCACCACCGCCATTTGCAGCAGCACGCGAAAGAAATCGCGGATGTTGTTGGCGCCATGCTCGGCGAAGCTTTCGGCGCAATCGCCGCCCTGCAGCAGGAAGGCCTCGCCGGACGCGACGCGGCCAAGCGCCTTTTTCAGGCTGCGGGCCTCGCCCGCGAATACCAGCGGCGGAAACGTCGCGAGCTGCGCCTCGACATCGGCCAAAGCCTTGGCGTTGGGATAATGGGGTACCTGCATCACCGGCCTGGCGCGCCAGCTGTCTGGTGTCCACCGCTCGGACATGACCTTAACTCCTGAGCAAAAACCGCTACTTAGCGGTGGGCCGGGTTATACACACGCCGGCGACGAACCGCCATCGGATTTCTTGCAGCCGAACAAACCCTTGCGGCAAAAGCTGAATTCGCATTTGCTCGGGCATCGCGAAAGCAGGGGAAAATCGCGGTGACCGAGGCTGCGCTGGACGACGTTTTCATCGACGACATCAGTCTGCCCGCGACCGATGGTTTTCTGCTGGGAGCGTCGCTGTTTCTGCCAAGGGGCGCCAAGCGCCGCGCCGTGCTGATCAATTCGGCGACCGCCGTACCGCGCAAGGTCTACAAGGGCTTTGCGGGCTATCTGGCGCGGCGCGGCTGCGCGGTACTGACCTACGACTATCGCGGCATTGGCGACAGCCGGCAGAGACCGCCGGCCGGCCAAAAGCAGCCGAAATCGCTGGCCGGCTTCAAGGTCTCGATGGCCGACTGGGCCGCGCTTGATATCACGGCCGCCGTCACCTGGATGCGCGAACGATACAAGGCGCTGCCGCTTGCCTATGTCGGTCATTCCTTTGGTGGCCAGGCGCTCGGCTTGCTCGCCAACAACACCGAGGTGTCGCGCGCGCTCCTGATCGCGGCGCAAGCCGGTTACTGGAAGCTGATGGCGACGCCGGAACGCTATCGCGTCTATGTCATGATGAATGCGCTCGGCACGCCGCTAACTCGCGTGCTCGGCTACGCGCCGGGCTGGGCTGGCATCGGCATGGATTTGCCCAAGGGCGTGTTCGAGCAATGGACCAAATGGGTCATGAGCCCGCGCTATCTGTTCGACGACCCGACACTGACCGGTCTTGCCAACTTTGCGAAGTACAACGGCGCGATGCGGGCGCTGTGCCTGACCGACGATCCATGGGCAACGCTTCCGGCGGTCGAGCTCTTGTGTTCGGGATTCACGTCGATCAAGCCGGAGATCCTCAGCATCACGCCGGCCGATGCCGACGCGACCAGTATCGGCCATCTCGGTTTCTTCCGTCGCGAACATCGCGACACGCTCTGGCGTGGTGCAGCGGAATGGCTCGAAGCGACGGAGTAGTATCTCCTGCCACGACGCCCAACCAAATGGTGCCTGGTGCCGATCCCGCCAACGTCAAATGACACTCCGTTCGCGCTGCTACTCGGCGGCCTCGCGCCCGTAGCGCGCGGTCGGAGTCCGCATGGTCACGAGTTCTTCGGCGGCGGTCGGATGCAATGCGAAGGTCGCGTCGAAATCGGCCTTGGTCGCCTTCATCCTGACCGCAATGGCGACGGCCTGGATGATCTCGGCGGCGGTGTCGCCAACGACGTGGCAGCCAACCACGCGGTCGGTGGTGGCATCGACGACGAGCTTCATCAGGATACGGGTGTCGCGGCCCGACATCGTCGATTTGATCGGCCGGAAATCGGTCTTGTAGATGTCGACGTGGCTGAACTGCGCGCGCGCCTCGGCTTCGGTCAATCCCACCGTGCCGACCTCGGGTTGCGAGAACACCGCGGTCGGGATGTTGGAGTGATCGACCTGCACCGGACGCTTGCCGAACACATGATCGGCGAAGGCATGGCCTTCGCGGATCGCGACCGGGGTTAGATTGACGCGATGGGTAACGTCGCCGATCGCATAGATGTTCGGCACCGAGGTGCGGGAGAAGCCGTCGACCGCGATCCCGCCGTTGTGGGGATTGAGCACAACCCCGGCCTTCTCGAGGCCAAGGCCTCCGATGTTGGGATGTCGCCCGATCGCGAACATCACCTTGTCGGCGGCGATGCTGGACCCGTTCGACAGGTGCGCGGTGAATATCTTGCCGTCCCGATCGACCTTGTCGACCGTGCATCCGGTGAGAATGGTGATGCCTTGCCTTTCCATCTCCTTGCGGACATGGAGGCGAACATCCTCGTCGAAGCCGCGCAGGACGTTGTCACCGCGATAGATCACGGTGACATCGGAACCGAAGCCGGCGAAAATGCAGGCAAACTCAAGCGCGATATAACCGCCGCCCTGGATCACGATACGTTTCGGCAATTCCTGCAGATGAAACGCCTGATCCGATGAGATCACATGGTCGAGGCCCGGAATCCTCGGGCCGTGACTCGGCGTACTGCCGGTGGCGATCAGAATATACCTCGCCTTCAAGGGCCTGCCGTCCGTCAGCCGCACGGTGTGGGTATCCTCAATCACCGCGCGTGTCTTGACGATCTCGGCGCCAGACTTCTCCACGTTGGCGGTGTAGATGGCCTCCAGCCGCGCGATCTCCTTGTCCTTGTTGGCGACGAGGGTCGGCCAGTCAAAGGTCACGGGCGGTATGGTCCAGCCGAAACCGGCGGCATCCTCGATTTCGTGCCGGATGTGCGAGCCGATCACGAACAGCTTTTTCGGAACGCAGCCTCGGATGACGCAGGTGCCGCCCATCCGGTATTCTTCCGCGACCATGACCCGCGCGCCGTAGCCGGCGGCGATCCGGGCGGCACGCACGCCGCCCGAACCTCCTCCGATCACGAAAAGATCGACATCGAATTTAGCCGAGTCGGTTTCAGCCCTGTCTGGTTTGGGCCTGTCTGGTTTGGGCATGTCTGCTTCAGGCATGTCAGCCCCGACGGCGCTGGGTTCGCGGGACAGCCCGCTCAGATCGGTTTGCCGCGCTTGCGCATCTCGGCGCGGAGCTCGTTGCTGACGATTTGAGCGAAGTTCTGCCCCCATTGGGTCATATAGGCCATGCTCATCTGAATCGCCGTAGGCTCCGCAGTCAGCACTTTCTTGCCGAGCGGTGTCTTGTAGAACGTCACAAGGTCCTTCAATTCCTGTTCGGTGAACTGGCTGGCGTAGACCTTGGCCATACCATCGCCGATTTCATTCTGGCGGCCGGCGAGCTTCTTGGCGACGATCACCGCGACCTCGTCGAGGTCCTTCTGATAGTTGATGTTGGTCCTCATCAACTCGTTCTTGGATTGCTCCACCACGGCCGGCACGGCGTTGGCGTATAACGACTCGACGTGCTTCATCTGCAGCAGTTCCTTGGCCGCTGCGATGGCGGCGGCGGAGGGCGGCGGCGGATTGGTCTGCGCCTGCGTCGGAGCTGCGGCGAGAGCCAGCCCCAGAACGAGACCCGCGGCCGATAAAACACGAATAAGGCTCTTCATTCCGTCTCTCCTACGATTGCGGTGTTACCGCCGTTCAACAACGCGAATTCCCTGGGAGCCCGCCAGTATCACGGTGCTGGCAAGACCGATGAACAGACCGTGCTCGACCACGCCTGGAATCGCGTTCAGCAATCCGGCCAAGCGTGGCGCATCTGTTATCCGTTCCAGATGGGCATCGACAATCCAGTGGCCGCCATCGGTGACAAAAACGTGGCCATCCTTGCCCTTTCGGACCACCATTTGCCCGGAAACGCCGCCTTCGGCAAATGCCCTGGCCATGGCGCGCTGGGTCGCCGCCAGGCCAAACGGAATCACCTCAACCGGCAACGGAAAGCGGCCCAGGGTTGCGACCCATTTGGAATCGTCGGCGATGACAATCATGCGATCGGAAGCCGCGGCAACGATCTTCTCGCGCAGCAACGCGCCGCCACCGCCCTTGATGGCGTTGAGCGTCGGGTCGATCTCGTCGGCGCCGTCGACCACCAGATCGAGGCGATCAATATCGTCCAGCGTGGTCAGGCGAATGCCGCAGCGCAATGCGTCGGCACGGGTCACCTCCGAGGTCGGTACGCCGACCACATCGAGCCCGGCGCGCACCCGCTCGCCCAGCAACTCGACGAAATGCTTGGCAGTCGAACCGGTGCCAAGTCCGAGCCTCATGCCGTTGTCGACCTGTTCGATTGCACGCGCCGCCGCCTGGCGCTTCAGTTCATCCATATTCACGAGCTGGCTTGTCCTTGTACTCGTTTACCCGTTGAGGAGCCGCTGCCGATCGGCCGATCCGCGATGTCCGGCGCGGCATATCTAGCGTCGTTTTCGTTGGAACGACAGCATTTTAGCCGCGGAATGACCGCAATTAATGAATTTCCCGGATTGACTGGCTACTTGCACGATGCACCCGGGACGGCTAGCGATCGAAGATGGCCCCTGTTCGCACGGTGGTATTCGACCTCGACGGCACACTGGTGGATACCGCGCCCGACCTGGTCAGCGCGCTTAACTTCGTGCTCGATCGCGAAGGCATAGCGCCTGTTCCGCTGGATTCCGCACGCAACATGATCGGTGCCGGAGCCCGCCGCATGATCGAGCGCGGCCTCGAAGCCGATGGCCGTGCCGCAAGCCTCGCCGAGATCGACCGGATGACGGCCGATTTCGTCGATTATTACGCGGCTCATATCGCGGGCGCCTCGCGCCCGTTCGATGGATTGGAGGCCGCGCTCGACGATCTGGCCGGGCGCGGCTATCAATTCGCGGTTTGCACCAACAAGCTGGAATGGCTGTCGAAGAAACTGCTGGATGAACTCGGCTTGAGCGGGCGATTTTCCGCGATCTGCGGCGCCGATACTTTCGGCGTCTCAAAGCCCGACCCGGCCATCCTGCGACAGACCGTGGCGCGCGCCGGTGGCGAACTGTCCTCGACCATCATGGTCGGCGATGCCGGTCCCGATATCGGGGTCGCTCGCCGCGCCGGCGTGCCGGTGATCGGCGTCCAATTCGGCTACACCCAGGTTCCGATCGCGGACCTCAAGCCCGACCTCCTGATCGGTAACATGGGGGAATTACCGGCGGCCGTGGAGAGCCTGACCAGCCGTCGAAGCACCATCAAAAAATCTATCTAAGACTATGATATAGCTTTCTTATTCAGACTTGTTGGTGATTCCCGGTCATTTTTACCGTCAACAAATTCCA
>JAGXAF010000038.1 GCA_018971675.1 Bradyrhizobium sp. | reverse complement strand
CTTCTCGCGCAGTTTCGAATTGAAGAACGGTGTCAGGATTCCGGCCAGTGCCCCGAACGCGGTGGCATCCAGGCCGCAAGGCTGCTCCCCCATCAGATACGGGCGATCGCCAAGCTGCACCGACAGCGCCAGCAGCGAGCGGACCGCAAGAACGATATCGTCGTCCGGCGCATGACGACCGAGGCCGCTCAAGAGATAGTTTTCCGCGACGCGGAATTGCGCGTCCTCGCGCAGCTTGTCGCGCAGATGTTCGGGCGCGCCGTCGAAGAAATGCGTCGGCCCCTTGGCGAAATTGTCGGGATCAACCCATCGCGCACCGACCAGCGCCCAATAGACATGGTGCTCGATCATGCGCTCGAACGCCCAGGCCTGCGCGCGCGCCCGCTGATCGAGGCCGGCGTCGAAATCGAAGCCATATTTGCGCTCGATATGGACACGGATGAAGGTTGAATCGGCGATGCGCTCGCCGTCATCATCGATATAAGGCAACTGCCCCTTGGGAGAGGCCGGCGGCATCGCCCGTTCCTTGCGGTAGGCCAGCCCTGCCATCTTCAGCTGGACTTCGGTCTTGGTCACAAACGAGCTGATTTCGGGCAGGCCGAAGCCGGCGCCAAAGCCATACAACGTAATCATGCGGGTCTCCGGTCTCTTGAAAAATGCCGCTTGAACGACGTGAGCCTAGCGGCCCCCTGTTGCCACCATGCTGTCAGCATGGCGCTGGTGGCTGGCGAAACGGGCGCCCTGCCAGGCGCGGCGCAGCACGCCCCTCGCCCACCGCGCCAACTGCCGCTGCGCAAAGGAACCGGCCGCATTGAATACATGCAGCGCCAGCACCAGTATGGTCCAACGCAAATCGCCCGCGCCACAGTTGAAGGAGGCGAGATGCGACAGTAAAAAGGTACGGACGCGACAGAGTTCAACGTTTTGGCTGGTGGCTGGAAGTTGAAGAACGGTCATGGACAAATTCTCCGCGGTTGAAGTGTTGTCCCCGGTATAGCCGCCACCTGCTGCCAACATGCTGTCAGCATCCTCGCGGCCCCTGAAAAAAGAGACCTCAAATAAAGAGACCTCCCATGAGACGCGCCGACCGGCTGTTTCAGATCATCCAGGTGCTCCGCCGCACCGGCCAACCGCTGACCGCTGACGCGATCGCCGCCGAACTGGAGACCTCAAAGCGCACGATCTATCGCGACATCGCGACCCTGATCGGACAGCGGGTGCCGATCCGCGGCGAAGCGGGAATGGGCTACATCCTGGAAAAGGGATTCGACCTGCCGCCATTGATGCTGACGCCCGACGAGATCGAGGCGGCGGTGCTGGGTGCGCAATGGGTGGCGACCCACGCCGATCCGACGCTGTCGCGCGCCGCCCTGGATCTGATCGCGAAAATCGCGGACACCGTTCCGGAACGGCTGCGGCCGTTCGTGCTGGAGCCCGCCAGCCGCGCCCGGCCAAGCTGGCAGCGCGAGCCGGACCGGATCGACATGGCGCGGACGCGGACGCAAATTCACGAAGGCAAGAAGATCACGCTGCGCTATCGCGACGAGCACGGCCGCGACAGCGAGCGCACGATCTGGCCGATCGCGATCGGCTATCACGAGGCGGTGCGGATTCTCGCCGCGTGGTGCGAACTCCGGAAGGATTTTCGCAGTTTCCGCACCGACCGGGTGATCGCCGCCGACTATCTCGACGACCCCTATCCGGAACGACGGGCCGCATTGCGGGCGAAATGGCGCCGCAGCATGGTCTGGGAACACCCGGCGGATACGTGAGCAACGGCATGGAGAAAATCGATTCCGCCACCAACGGACCAGCCGCTGAACCCGGCCCTTGCCAGAAATGCGGGGCCTGCTGTTCCTATTCGTCGAACTGGCCGCGCTTCACCATCGAGGACGATTCAGCGCTCGACCTGATCCCGGCAAGGCTGGTCAACGAACGGCTGTCCGGCATGCGCTGTGACGGCGAGCGCTGTTCGGCCCTGACCGGCAAGATCGGCGTGGCGACATCGTGCGGCATCTATGCGGTGCGGCCCGAAGTCTGCCGGACCTGCATGCCCGGCGACGTCGAATGCAACATGGCGCGGAAGCGGCACGGATTGCCGCTACTCGGCTAGAGCGTTTCGAGCGAAGTGGACACCGGTTCGCGTAAAGAAAACGCGTCAAACAAGAATCTAGAGCCCCCGTTCCGATCGGAACGGACTCTAGTCCTCAGCCCGCCACCGCCTCGACGACATCCTCGTCGAGTTCGTCTTCGATCGGCGAGAACGTGCTGAGCGGCTTGGTCGACAGCGTGACCGGTTTGCGGTGACCGCCGGCGGACGACGGCGAAGAATGCGCGGCCGGTTCGCGGGACAAGGCATATAGCGCGGAGCCCGCTCGCCCACCCAACTGGATCAGGTCGCGTTCGCTGCAACCTGCCGCCACCGCAAGCGCCAGCGAATGCAGATGGCTGCGGCGATAGCAGAACAGCGCCAGCATGGCGCGGACGTCAGCGGAGACACTCTCGACCAGCCTCGCCAGGCCGTGTTCATTGGCGCGATACATTTCGCCCAGCAACTCGTCCCGGACCGGGCAGAAATCGTTCTCGAAAGCGTCGCGGCTCGAAAGCATTGCAGTTTTTCTCCCTGTAGCGAGGATGCAATGCAATTCTCTAACGAATGGTTAACCACGGTAACCGGTGGTCGCACGGTGGACTTGAAATGGTATCGCGAATCAGAACGGCGGAACCGCCGAGGCGACATTGGGTTCTGGCGCGCGTTTGGTCGCGTGAACCGGATTCCACCCACGGATCAAGTCCAAGGGCATGCATCGCTGGAAACGCCATTTGGCCGAATCAGCCGCCGTTGGCCGCGATAAAAATCGACAATCCGAATCCGGTCAGGTGATGCAATGCCTGATCGACCCCGATCAACGTCCAGAACCAGGGGTGCTCCAGGTTCACGTCGAAGGTGGAGGCGCAAAATCCCTTGGCGCGATCCACCGTGATGTGAATCGCGAAATCGACGAAAGCGAGAAACCAGAATCGCGGCGCGAGAAACAGGATCAGCACCAACCCAACCGCCAGATGCACGAGGCAATGCGCCAGCAGCGGCAATGCCCATCCCGTCTTCTGATCCTTGCCGAGCGCCATCCAGGAAGTTTGCAGGACGAAATCGGCGATGATGTGCTTGAAGGTAAGAACGAGCATCCATCCGACAAGCGCGCCCACCGGAATCGAGGATGACAGGGAAGGAAACAACAAAGCTGACGCCCTTTGCTGGGACTAACTGAAAACCACGCACCTAGAATTGAATGAAAGGCTCCACGTGTCAGTGAAAATATCTTCCCTCACCCGGATCACATCACCGGAATGCCCATTTATGACATCTCCCGAGCCGAAATGCACCTGTGGCAAGCCTGAAAAAGCCGAACGGCACAGGCTGTGTGATGTCGATGTCCGTCTTGACAGAGGTAACGCTTGCCGCCAAGCGGCCCGCGAACCACGCATGGCGGGCGGCAACACCGCTACGCCGAGGCTTGCGACATCGCGCGCGCCCTGATCTCCGCGATCTTGCGTTTGAGCGCGACCTGGCGGGGATCCGGCACGATGGCGGCGCGCGCTTCGGCAATGGCGGCGGCGAGATCGGTCAAGGGTAGCACGCCGTCAAAGGTCGGCTTCACCAGCCCGTCGATGATCGCATGCCAGTCGGCAAGTCCATGCCGGTAGGTGCTGCCATAGCCCTGGATCATGTCCGCCGTCCGGACGATCGCGGGCACGGCCGGCGGCTGCTTGGTCAGCCCGCGGTCGATCATATGCAGCCAGCGCTCGACCCAGACCCGCTCCGTGGCATAGCGCACCGAGAACAGCCGCCATCGCCGCAGCGCCGCCTCGATCTTGAGGCGGCGAACCTGCCAGCGGTTCGCGGCGCTGAAGCGGATCGAAATCGGTGCGTGGGCCCAACCCGCCCATTCCAGCACATCGAGCACGGGTTCGGCGGCCACCGCCGGAAGCGCGCCGATCAACTCGTCGATCCGGAATTTCTTTCGATCGCCGCCGGATGGGGCGGATGCCGCCGCGCTCTCGACCAGCTTCAACTGCGCGATCCGGATCGGATCCTCGTAGCTCATGCGCATCACCATCAGACGGGCGATATCCTCGAGCATCGCGACGTCGACGCCCGGCCGGCCAACGAAGCGCTTGAGCCGATCGACATAAAGCTGCGCATAGCTCGGACCCTGATAGTCAATCAGGCGTTCGATGGCCGCGCGGATCTCGGGCACCAGGACGGCGGGCAGGTTGGCCGGCGGCAACGGCGCCGGCTCATCGTCGTCGCCGATGATATCGGCGAGCAGATAGCGAAGCGAGGAAAGGACGCTGGCCACTCCCGATGTCCCCGCTCCGTCAGGCGGACTTCGGCGCGGCAGCGGCCGGCGCGCCCTGCTGCATCAGGCGTTGCTCCAGCGTCCCGAGATTCTGGAACAGCCGGGCGCTGGCGAGCCGGAGGAAGTAGAAACCGAAGGCCGGGTTCTGCACATACAATTCCTCGACCTTGCGGTAGCTGACGCTCAGGATCGTTCCGGCCGCGATGCATTCCAGCGACTGGGTCCGCACATTCGACGGCGACAGCATGCCGAGTTCGCCGACGATGGCGCCGACCGGCAATTCGATGCCGGATTCGACCAGCCTGAAGCGGCCACTGACGATGTAGAACATGTCTTCGGCCTTCTCGTCCTTGTAGAACAGGATCTCGCCCGGGGTACATTTGCGCTCGGTCATGAAAGGCTTCAGCCAGTCCATCGACAGGTCGCTGTTGACGGATCGCTTCACGTCGCGCACCAGCTGCAGCATCTGGTGCAACCGATAGGAATTCATCATCAACAGCCCGCAATGCAACAGGCCGGTCGGGTAGTTATGGGAGGGGATCGAGGAAATGATCAGCACGATGTTGGTGAGAATGCCGAAAACACGCAACGGGATCATGGTCCGCATCGTGGTGGTCGCGACCACAAAGACCGAAGCGAACAGGGTGCCGGCGGTGCCGGCATGCTGTGCCAAATGTGAGGTATCCATCGGGGTCAACCAATTTTGAGGCAATAGGGCCAGGCGTCGCCCAGCGCGCCGACTATCTGCCAACCATCATAATGTTCGTGCCGGTTCTGGATATACGGGGAAACCGCGGCGTTGTGTCATCAATTCCCGCAACGCCGGCCAAAATGACCCTTATGACCCTTATGACCCTTATGACCCTTATGACCCTTACGACCCTTACGACCCTTGGGCGCTCTTTTCGGGAAGGTCATATCGCAACACTGGCTCCCAAGCCCACGGTCCAAAGTCCCTGGCCCAAAGCCCTGTTCGCCGGGCCTGTCCCGGCCATGCGCTAACTCTGTATGCCGGCGGTCGTTGACGGCCTTTTCCCGCTTGGGCACTTTGTCGGTCTGGTCGCGCCGGGGTATGGCCTGACCCCATTTTCCTGTCACCGAGACGCTGCCTGCCGATGTCAAAGCCGCTCGAACCCACTGCCATGGCGCAATTTGTGGCCGCAACCGCCGGCCGCAACATGACCAGGGCCGCCCACGTGGCGGTGGTGGCCAGCGTCGTCCTGATGATCCTGCTCAGCATCGACCCCCTCTATGATGCCCTGTATTTCTGGATCAACGCACTGCTGTTCGCGTGCCTGGTTTTCTTCACCTTCGAGTGGGTGGTGCGGCTGCGCCAGGCCGTCGTGGTGCAGCACGTGATGCCCTATTTGCTGTCGATGCGTGGGATCGTCGACGCCGCCGGCGCCATCGCCGTGCCGCTGGCGCTAGCGCTCGGCACCAGCCCCAGGGTCGCATGGCTGCTTGGCGTGGTCTGGCTATTGAAGGTGATCCCGGGCATTCGCGGGTTGCGACAATTGCGCCGGGTGCTGGTGCAGGAATCCGGACCGCTGCTGAGCGTGCTGGTGATCTTCCTGATGGTGTTGTTTCTCGCCTCCGTCGCCGCCTATTTCCTCGAGCGCGACGTGCAGCCGGCGACCTTCGGCAGCATCCCCGCCGCGCTGTGGTGGGCGGTCACGACCCTGACCACGACGGGCTATGGCGACGTGGTGCCGATCACGCCGCTCGGCCGCATTGTCGCGGCGTTCGTGATGATCTGCGGCCTCGGCGTGTTCGGCCTGTGGGCCGGTATCCTCGCCACCGGCTTCGCGGCGGAAACCCGCCGCGACAATTTCCTCAGGACCTGGGAATCCGTCAGCAAGGTGCCGTTCTTCGCGGCGCTCGGCCCGGCCGCGATCGCCGACGTCACCCGGATGCTGCGCACCATGGACCTGCCGGCGCGCACCACGATCCTTCGCAAGGGCCAGGTCGGCGACTGCATGTATTTCATCGCCGCCGGCGAGGTCGAGGTCGATCTGCCCGGCAAGAAGGTCAGGCTCGGCCAGGGCGCGTTCTTCGGCGAGATGGCGCTGCTCGGCAACCATCTGCGCTCCGCCAATATCGCCACCACGCGGGTATCGAAACTGCTGGTGCTCGACCTCGTCGATTTCCGCGTGCTGATGGCGCGGCACCCGGACCTGGCCGAAACCATCGATACCGAGGCGAGGCGGCGCGAACTCGAAAACCGATAACGGAGGCGGGAATGTCCGACGCCGCGGAGGCCGCACGCACGCCACGGAAAAGCGTCCGCCCAAATTCTAGGAGAGACCTATTCCTCGACAAACGTCGCGGTTTCGGCGATGCCGGCGCGCGAGGTGCGATAGCTGTTGATCCGATGGGCGTTGTCGGCAAAGCCGAACGAAATGCCGCAGACCACGCGGCGATCCTCGGCAAGATGGAAGTAACGGCGGATCAGGCCGGACTGGCGCGCCAGCGCCGCCTGCGCAATGGCGCCGAGCCCGAGCGCCTGGGCTGCCAGCATGAAATTGCTGACATAGGCGCCGCAGTCGATCGCGCCATAGACGCCGAGCGCCTCGTTGGTATGGATGATGGCGACATGCGGCGCGCCGAAGAAGTTATAGTTCTCCAGCGCCTGTTTCGCGTACGCCGCCTTGTCGCCGCGCGGGATGCCCAGCGTGTTATAGAGCTGGAAGCCGCTTTCGCGGCGGCGTTCGAGATAGACGCCGAGATATTCGCGCGGAAACGGGAAATCGCTGTCCGCAGGCGCGCCGGCACTGGCCTCGGCATAAATCGCCTCGCGAAAGCGCTCCTTCGCGGCCCCGCTCACGATCACGACCTGCCAGGGCTGGCTGTTGCACCACGACGCGGTGCGCTGCGCTGTCTTCAGCACGTGCTCGATGGTCTGGCGCGGCACTTCCGCAGGCTGGAACGCGCGCACCGAATAGCGCTCGCCGAGCAATTCCTCGAGCACGCCGATGCGCTCGGCAATGCCGTGCCGGGCGCCGGCTGATGTGGCTGCGGTTTCCGCCATCGTTAGCGCCCCTTCTATCGTCCCTTGGTCGGAATCTTGTTGAACGGCACGTCCTTGTCGACCCGGATGTCGCCGGGCAGGCCAAGCACGCGCTCGGCGATGATGTTGCGCAGGATCTCGTCGGTGCCGCCGGCGATCCGCATCGACGGTGAACTCAACAGCATCTGCTGGAACTGACCGCCTGCTTCCTCTTCCGCTGCGCCGGTGAATACGCCGGCCGCACCTTCCAGATCCATTGCATAGGCCGCGATGTCCTGCAGCATCGAACCCGCGACCAGCTTGCCGATCGAATTCTCCGGCCCCGGCCGCTCGCCCTTCGACAGCGCCGAGATCGCGCGGTAGCTGGTGTATTTCAGCCCGCTGGCCTTCACCGCCCAGTTCGCGAGCTTCGATCGCGTGGCGGGGTTGTCGATCGCCGGTCCATCCTCGGTCATCAGGCTGGAGCAGAAATCGAACATTTCGGGGAAACCGGTGGCGAGCCGCGCACCGATCGACATCCGCTCGTTCATCAGAGTGGTCAGCGACACGTTCCAGCCGTCGCCGACCGCGCCAAGCCGCTGATGATCGGGGATCACAACGTCGGTGAAGTAGACCTCATTGAATTCCTGCATGCCGTTGGCCTGGGTGATCGGCCGGATCTCGACGCCTTTGCTCTTCATGTCGAGGAAGAACATGGTCAATCCCTTGTGCTTGGGCACGTTGGGATCGCTGCGGGTGATCAAGAGACCGTAATCGGAATAATGCGCGCCCGAGGTCCAGATCTTCTGGCCGTTGACGACCCAGTCGCCGCCCTTTTTCTCGGCGCGGGTGCGCAGACCCGCGACGTCGGATCCGCCGGCGGGTTCCGAAAACAGCTGGCACCAGATATGCTCGCCTGAGGCCAGCTTCGGCAGATAATGCCGTTTGTGCTCCTCGCTGCCATAGGCCATCACGGTCGGCCCGCACATGCCCTCGCCGATCTGGAACGGCTGGGTCAGCTTGCCGAAGACACCTTCCTCCTGCTGCCAGATCACGCGTTCGATCGGCGTGGCGCCGCGGCCGCCATATTCCTTTGGCCAGTGCAGGCAGGCCCAGCCGCCTTCGGCCTTCTTCTTCTGCCAGGCCTTTCCGACCGCGACCATATCGTGATTGCGCAGCCGGATGCGGCCGAGCGAGGATCTGGAAAGCTCGGCTTCCAGTTCCTTCGGCGCGTTGGCGTCGACCCATGTGCGCGCGGTGGCGCGGAATTCGGCTTCCTGCGGGGTGTCATCGAAGTTCATGGGCGTTTTCCTCGAAACCGTGCCACGCCGCCCTATGCCGCGTTCTTCTTGCGCATGCGCTCGATCAGCGCGTCTTCCCAATAGGAAAGACTCCCGAGACCAAGCGCGGTCGCGTTGGCGCGGCGGTAATACAGGTGGCAGTCGAACTCCCAGGTGAAACCCATGCCGCCATGGACCTGGATGTTGTTCCTGGCGCAAAGCTGGAACGCCTGTGTCGCGCTGATCCGCGCCGCGGCCGCCGCTTCCGGCAACTCCGGGGCGTTGGTCGAGAGCGCCCAGGCGCCATAGTAGCAATTGGAGCGCGCCAGCGTCGCTGCGACATACATGTCGGCGAGCATATGCTTGACCGCCTGAAACGAGCCTATCGGACGGCCGAAGGCGATCCGATCGAGCGCGTAGTCGCGGCCCATTTCCAGCGCACGGTCGGCGCCGCCGACCTGCTCGAAGGCCATCAGCACCGCGGCGCGGTCCAATAGCTGGGACAGGATGCTCCAGCCCTCACCCGCCGCGCCGAGCGCCTCCGCCTTGCAGTCCCTGAAGACAAGCTCGGCCTGTCCGCGCGTTGGATCGATATTGGCCAGCGCCGCGGCCTCGACGCCGCCTCGTTTCGCCTCGACCAGGAACAGCGAGATATCGGAGTCGCGGCCGCTCGACCCGGTGCGCGCCGCGACAATTGCGAAATCGGCGATGGCGCCGTCCGGAACCGGCTTCTTGGTGCCGTTGAGGCTGCCGCCGGAGACCGTAAGCCTTATTCCCTTTGGCGACGGATTACCCTTGCCCTCGAACAGCGCCAGCGTTCCGATCGCTTTACCCGAGGCGATCGCCGGAAGCCATTTGCGTTTTTGCGCGTCGTTGCCCGCCAGCAGGATCGCTTCGGCGGCGAGATACACCGTCGACGAAAACGGCACCGGCGCCAGCGAACGGCCCATTTCCTCGGCGATCACGCAGAGTTCGAGATGGCCCGCGCCGGCGCCGCCGAACTCCTCGGGGATGGCGACGCCGAGAAAGCCCATTTCCGCGAGGTCCTGCCACAGCCCGCGATCGTAATCTTCCTTGCCGTCGAGCACGGCGCGCACCGCCTTCGGCGGGCATTTCCCGGCGAGGAACTTCCGCGCCTCGTCGCGCAGTTGCTTCTGGTCGTCGGAGAAATCGAAATTCATGGCGCAACTCTGTCGTGAGCTTGTTCAACCAGCGCCGCGCTCGAAGCCGGCGCGCTGCTACCTCGGCGCCATGCGGATCGCGCCATCGAGGCGGATGGTTTCGCCGTTGAGCATCGGATTCTCGACGATGTGCACGGCAAGGGCGCCATATTCGGAAGCGTCGCCAAGCCGCGCCGGATGCGGCACCTGCGCACCGAGGCTCCTGCGGGCTTCCTCGTTCAATCCCATCAGCAGCGGCGTCAGGAACAGGCCCGGCGCGATGGTGTTGACGCGGATCTTGAGGCTGGCGAGATCGCGCGCCGCCGGCAGCGTCATGCCGACCACGCCACCCTTCGAGGCCGAATAGGCGATCTGTCCGATCTGGCCCTCATAGGCCGCAACGCTCGCGGTGTTGATGGCAACGCCACGCTCTTCGCCGATCGGCGCTGCAGGCGCCAGCCGCTCGGCGAACAGGCGCAGCACGTTGAAGGTGCCGATCAGATTGACATTGATAACGCGGACGAACTTATCCAGCGGATAGACGCCGTCCCTGCCGACGATGCGCTGCGATCCACCGATGCCGGCGCAGTTCATCAGCACCCGCGCGACGCCATGAGCGCCTTCCGCTTTTGCCAGCGCCGCCTTGACCTGCCCCTCGTCGGTAACGTCGGCGTGCAGGGCAATACCCTTCACTTGCGCCGCGACCATTTCGGCGTTTTCCTCGCTCTGATCGAGTACGCCGACTTTCGCCCCCTTGGCGGCCATGACCCGCGCGGTGGCGGCGCCGAGGCCCGATCCTCCGCCGGTGATGATGACGGCAACGTCCTTCAACTGCATGGTTCTGAGCCTTTCCTTGGGTCTCTTGTTGTTTGTTGGAATTCTTTTCCCCCCGGAAGTCTGACCAGTACGTTGGTATTCAACTGTGACGTCATCCTGGTCCGCCGCGAAATCAGCACGCAGCTAAGCCGAAGCTGGCGTCGCACTCAAGAACAAGTTGATTGATTGACTAAAGCGCTCCGGGCTCCTTAAATCCCGCCAACCCACCAGCACCTGCGCAGGAAAACCGGGGAGTGACGAATAGCCAGTAGCGAAGCGGCAATCACGACAGTCACTCTGCTATTTGCTAGTCCTGATCCGCCACTCGCTGCTCATTTTCGTTGCCATTCGCGAGGATCGCAATGACCCACCCTTCCGTTCATGCCCGGACCCAGCCGGACAAGATCGCCTATCAAATGGCGCCGACCGGCAAGGCGATCACCTATCGCGAACTCGACGAACGATCGAACCAGGGCGCGCATCTGTTCCGTACGCTGGGGCTGAAGGCCGGCGACCACATCGCGTTGCTGCTCGAGAACCGGCTGACGTTCATGGAAATCTGCTGGGCGGCGCAGCGCGCCGGCCTCTATTACACCGCGATCAGCCGCTATCTTACCCCGGACGAGATCGCCTACATCGTGCAGGACTGCGGCGCCAGGGTCGTGATCACCTCGCCGAAATGCGCCGAGCAGATCAAGAGGCTGGTCAAGGGCGAGCCGGGTGAGCCCGCCTTCTTCATGCTCGACGAGCCGCTGCCCGGTTTCCGCTCCTGGGACCAGGAGGTCGGCGCGCAACCGGTCACGCCGATCGCGGACCAGGTTGCCGGATACGACATGCTCTATTCGTCGGGCACCACCGGCCGGCCCAAGGGCGTCAAGCGGCAATCCGAAAACAGCCCGATCGAGTTGCCGAGCCCTTTCCTGAAGATTCTCTGCGGCGATATGTGCGGCATGAACGCCGACAGCCTCTACCTGTCGCCGGCGCCGCTCTATCACGCGGCTCCGTTGCGCTTCAACATGATGGCCATCGTTCTCGGCGGTACTTCGGTGATCATGGAATCCTTCGACGCCGAGCAATTCCTGAAGCTGGTCGAGACGCACAGGATCACCCAGGCGCAACTGGTGCCGACCATGTTCGTGCGGATGCTGAAGCTGCCGGATGAGGTGCGGGCACGCTACGACGTCTCCTCACTGAAGGGCGCGATCCATGCCGCCGCGCCGTGCCCGATCGACGTCAAAGCCAGGATGATCGAATGGTGGGGGCCGATCCTGATCGAATATTATGCGGGATCCGAAAGCAACGGCGTCACCGTGTCGACCTCGCGGCAATGGCTCGATCATCGCGGCACCGTCGGCCGCGCGGTGGTCGGCAAGGTGAAAATCCTCGACGAGAACGACGGGGAAGTGCCCATCGGGCAGATCGGCACGGTATATTTCGCCGACGGGCCGGCGTTCTCCTATCACAACGATCCCGACAAGACGAAGCGCGCCTACAATGCCAAGGGCTGGTCGACGCTTGGCGACGTCGGCTATCTCGACAACGACGGCTTTCTCTACCTCACCGACCGCAAGTCCTACATGATCATCTCCGGCGGCGTGAACATCTACCCGCAGGAAACCGAGGACGTGCTGATCACCCATCCCGATGTCGCCGACGTCGCGGTGTTCGGCGTGCCGAGCGAGGAGATGGGCGAAGAGGTCAAGGCCGTGGTGCAGCCGCATGACATGGCGCACGCCGGCAAGGAGTTGGAAGCCGAATTGATCACGTTCTGCCGCAAGCATCTGTCACCGATCAAATGCCCGCGGAGCATCGACTTCGAAGCCGAACTGCCGCGCACGCCCACCGGCAAGCTGGTGAAGCGCCATTTGCGCGACCGCTACTGGCCGAAGACAGCGGTGAAAATCTAAGCCGCGAAGGGGAACTAATTTCCCGGCGTGTGCGTTGCTGCCCATCCGGGAGGTGCCCGGAGGCATGGAGGAATTATGGACAAGAAAATCGCTGGATTGTTGGGAGCGGCGGTAGCGCTCGGAACCCTCGGGACGGTTCAGGCTGCACCCGCTCCAGCCGCAACCGATGTGCTGACGGCGAACTCGTTTGCCGATCTCCTGGAGCCTATTCCGAACGCCGTTACGCTATTGCGTGCGCTGGATGAATCCCCGGCGACATCCGCGGACGGCAATATTCAGGTGGCGCAGTACTACTACCACCATCACCATCATCATCACCACCACGGTTGGCGCAGGGTCCTGCCCCCTTATTATTATCATCATCACCATCATCATCACTACCGTCATCACCACCACCATCATCATCACCACCATCATCACGGCTACTATCGCTACTAGAGCCATTTCCGTTCCGATGGAATCGGAACGGGGCTCTAGATTCTTGTTTTGACACGTTTTCTTTACGCGAACCGGTATCCACTTCGCTCGAAAACGCTCTAGATGTGAGTTTTCAGGAGGTTGTACTGGCAGCCGTGGATATCAGGATAACGACAAGCAGGACCTACGGGTCCTGTTTCCGTATCTATCCTGGAGGCTAATCCTGGCGGCTTTTCTCTTTTGCCGCGCGATGCAGGTGCCGGTACGTGCCGTCGAAGACGGTATCGGTCGACGAGGTCCATTCGGTTCCAGCCGATAGATTCGGCCGATTGGCATAGATCCGCCGTGACTGCAGTTCACGCTCGGCAGCTTCCTCTTCGCTCATCTCTTCAAGCTCGAAAGCCGCTTCTTCCGGTACCACAATGATTTGCGCGAACGGCTCGCCGGGCCTGAAGATGTGGGTGCGTCCCTCCGCCGGCGCCTTGAAGACGGTAAAGAACACCATTGGCCACCAGTTTCTCACCAGCGCCGGAACGGCAATCGGCACGGTATCGGTCGGATCGGTGTAGAAGCGCGGATGCGGTTCGGTCCTGATCGCCATGCCCTTTTCGACCTTGAGGTCCAGAAGCAACTGGTAGGTGTAAAAGCGGTCACCGAAATTCCGGAACGGTGGCCATTGCAGGCCCGGATCCGGCGACGGCCCCCAATCTCCCTCCAACACCAGCTTCCCGTCCCGGGTGCTGACATGCAGTTCGTTGTCATAGGGATAAAACAACTCGATCCCGTATTGCGCGCCTTCCGAAAACGGAACGCAGTGCCACACCTGCTCGCGCGAGCCATTGGCGCGAGGCTCACGCTTGCCGGCCCATCCCGGAATTTCGAGCTTGGTTCGGCGCGGTGCCAATCGCGGATCATTCAGACGGTATTTGACCTTGTGCATCGCTCCCTGGCACCCACCCATCCCTGCAAGTTCGAACGGATAACAACCGCAACAGTTCCTTTCAGCCTGTCAGCCGGCTGGTCGCTGGCCGAACGGGCCAATCGGACCGCGGCGCTAATTTGACCCATCCGGAATGGTACTCTAATTTAGAAACATTCTAAATAAAAGGCTCTCCCCGTGAAAAGCTTTGCCGAACTGACGGAACGCGAGGTGCTGGCGGTCGCGATCTCCTCTGAGGAGGAAGACAGCCGCATCTACATGGCGTTCGCCGAAGACCTTGCCGGGCGCTATCCGGATTCGGCGAAACTATTCGAGCAGATGGCCGAAGAGGAACGAGGCCATCGTCACCGGCTGCTGGAACTGTATGAGCAGCGTTTCGGCCCGCATCTGCCGCCGATCCGCCGCGACAACGTGCGGGGCTTCCTGCGCCGCCGTCCGATCTGGCTGACCAGGAACCTGTCGCTCGACGCCATCCGCAAGGAAGTCGAGACCATGGAGTTCGAAGCCGAGCGCTTCTACGTCAAGGCCGCCGAACAGGCCGAAGATGTCAGCGTTCGTCGGCTGCTCGGCGATCTCGCCGAAGCGGAGCAAGGCCATGAAAAGCTCGCGGAGCAACTGACCGACCGGATTCTCAGCCCGAGTGCCCGCGCCAATGAAGACAAGACCCGCCGCCGCATGTTCGTGCTGCAATATGTCCAGCCTGGCCTCGCCGGATTGATGGATGGCTCGGTATCGACGCTGGCGCCGCTGTTCGCCGCCGCGTTCGCGACACATCAGAACTGGCAAACCTTTCTGGTGGGGCTGGCCGCCTCCATCGGCGCCGGCATCAGCATGGGCTTTGCCGAAGCGTTGTCCGACGACGGATCGCTCACCGGGCGTGGTTCGCCCTGGCTGCGCGGCGCGGCCAGCGGAACCATGACGGCGCTGGGCGGCCTCGGCCACTCCATGCCCTATCTGGTGCCGGATTCATGGCCGAACGCATTCTGGATCGCGACGGCGATTTCCGGCGTTGTCGTGTTCTTCGAATTGTGGGCGATCGCCTTTGTCCGCGCGCGATACATGGATACGCCGTTCCTGCGGGCGGTGTTCCAGATCGTGCTGGGCGGCGCGATCGTGCTTGCGGTCGGTATTTTGATTGGCGCATCCTGAGAGGCCGGCGCGGCGATACCGGCGATTTCCGAAAGCCAGGAAACTTCAAAAGCCAGACACTTCGAAAGCTCGGATACTTAGAGCATTTCTAGGTGCTGGAACGCCAGCCCGTGCTGAAATGACATCGCTTCTGGCATAACAAAACGCAACTTTCAGGCTGAAGAGACATCATGACAGATCGACTGCAATACGGCACCACCGCCAAGACGTTTCACTGGCTCATCGTTGCACTGCTGCTCGTGCAATTTCCATTGGGCTGGCTGATGCCCGACATTCATCGCGACATGAAGCCCGGCGATGCCATGACCTGGCACATTTCGATCGGAATCGTGACGCTGGTGCTCATCGTGCTGCGGTTTGCGTGGCGCCTGACGCACCCGGTTGCGCCGGAAAGTTCGCTTGCGCCGTGGCAGCGGATGAGTTCGCAGGCGTTGCACCGGCTGCTTTATCTGCTGGTGCTGGTGACGACGATTTCAGGCTGGCTGTTCGCGTCGTTTCGCGGCTGGTCGATCTCGTTCTTCTTCCTGACGCCGTTGCCGATGCTGGCTTCGAAAAATTCCGCGGCGCTGCGCGCCATCGACGATTGGCACCAGATATTCGAATGGACCTTGCTGGTGTTGATCGGCCTGCACGTGATCGCGGCGTTGACTCATCTTCTGGTCTACCGCAACCGCGTCATGCAGCGGATGCTGCCGGGATAGCAGCCTTCCTCCGTTGGCTGCCATCCGCGATACGAGCCATCCGGAAGGCCGCATTGCCGCCGGCGCCCGAACCGAGCATCATTGGCCCGGACGGGAACCGCGAGGGAGAAAGCGCCGTGGCAGGGTCGCAATGGAGTTTCGAAAGCGCGACCGGGCTGTCGGCGGCGCTGGCGGCAAAGAAGGTATCGGCCGTCGAACTGGCACAGGACGTGATCGCGCGCATCGAACGCCATGATGGCAAGATCAATGCGATCTGCGTCCGCGATTTTGCCCGCGGGCTCGATGCCGCGCGCGCCGCCGACGCGGCTCGCGGGCGCGGCGAAAACAAGCCGCTGCTCGGTATCCCCCTGACGGTGAAGGAATCCTTCAATGTCGCAGGATTGCCGACGACATGGGGCTTTCCGGCGCAGAAGGATTTCGTGGCGCCGGACGACGCGCTGGCGGTTTCGCGCGTCAAGGACGCCGGCGGCGTCATCCTCGGCAAGACCAACGTGCCGCTGGGGCTCGCCGACTGGCAGAGCTACAACGACATCTACGGCACCACCAACAATCCCTTCGATCTCGGCCGCACGCCCGGCGGTTCTTCCGGCGGATCGTCGGCGGCGCTGGCCGCGGGCTACGGACCGCTCTCGCTGGGCTCCGACATCGGCGGATCGTTGCGGGTGCCGGCGTTTCATTGCGGCGTCTACGCCCACAAGCCGACCTTTGCGCTGGTGCCATCGCGCGGCAATACGCCGCCACCGCTTCCGCCGCTGCCGTTCGACCGCGATCTCGCGGCGGTTGGGCCGATGGCGCGCTCAGCCGCCGATCTTTCGTTGCTGCTCGACGTGATCGCCGGGCCTGATCCGCTGGAAGCCGGCAAGGGCTATCGGCTGGCGCTGCCCGCCTCGCGGCACCATGCGTTGAAGGATTTTCGCGTGCTGCTGATCGACACCGATCCGCTCATGCCGACCGACGAGGACGTGCGCGCGGCGATCGAGAAGCTCGCCGGTGATCTCGGCAAGGCCGGCGTCACCGTCACGCGACAAAGCCCGCTGCTGCCTGACTTCGCAGCCTCCACGCGGCTCTATATGCGGCTGTTGATGTCGTTTTTGGCCAGTTCGTTCCAGCCGGAGATCTATGCGGGCGCCCAGGCCGCGGCAAGCACGCTTTCGCCTGACGATACCAGCCTGCGCGCCGAGCGGTTGCGCGGCATCACGCTCAGCCACCGCGACTGGGTGGCGGCCGACGGCGGCCGGACGCGGCTGCGCGCGCAGTGGCGCGAACTGTTCAAAAATTTCGACGCGGTGATCGGCCCGATCATGCCGACGACGGCCTTTCCGCATGATCATTCGCCGGATCAGGAAACGCGCCGCATCAAGGTCGACGGCAAGGACTATCCCTATGCCGACCAGTTGGCATGGCCCGGCATCGCGACCCTGCCCGGCCTGCCCTCCACCGCCATTCCGCTTGGACTGTCACGGGGAGGATTGCCGGTCGGCGTGCAGATCGTCGGCGCGTGGCTGGAAGACCGCACGCCGCTCAAACTGGCCGAACTGATCGAGCGGGAATTCGGCGGCTTTGTGCCGCCGCCGATGTTTGATGATTGATGGCGGGTGAATCTTTTTTGGCGTCGCCGGCCTACGCCGCCGAAAGCAACTCGCCAACCTCGGCGATGCCGACATCGCGATCACCGAGCAGATGGCCGATCATGGCGCGTTGCGTCGCATTTTCCGTGAGCCGGAACGGATCGCCCGCGGCAATGCGGTGATCGATCACCAGACGCGACAGCAACAGCCGGCGCGCGTCGCCGCGCATGGCGTGAATGCGGCCGCCTTCCCACGCCAGCGCGACCGCGCTTGCCACATGGTACAGAAGACTGGTGGCGCGCCGTGCCTCACCTTCGTTCTCGCCGCGACTGGCGACCTCGCGGGCAAAGCCGACCGCGCGATCGGAAAGTTCGCGCAGCCGGTCGCGCCAGGTCTGCGGCACGTCGGTGCTGTCGTCGAGGCGGGCGCCAAGATCGGCGGCAAGTGCATTGTCGGCGCCATGACGGCCGATCGCCCGCGTCAGCGCATCGATCGCCACGATATTGCCGGTGCCTTCCCAGATCGAGCCGAGATGGGCGTCGCGCAACAGCCGCGCGGTAGCGAATTCCTCGATGTAGCCGATGCCGCCGCGCATCTCCAGCGCATCGCCGCACACCTTGCGGGCATCGCGGGTAGCGCGGAATTTCAAAGTCGGCGTCAGGATGCGCAGCAGCGCCGCGGCATCCTGGCTACCCGCCTCGGCGCGGTCGAGCGCATCGGCGGTGAGGAAACTCATCGACAGCGCCTGCTCGGTCGCAAGCCCGATCTTCATCAATTGCCGCCGCGCCAGCGGCAGGTCGATGATGCGCTGCCCGAACACCACGCGGTTTCGCGCCACCGTCATCGCATCATGATGCGCCCGTCGCATCAGCGCGGTCGATTTGACGCCGTTGGAGAGCCGGGACGAGTTGACCATCTCGGCCATCTGCACGAAGCCGCGGTCGAGCCTGCCGACCGCATAGGCGATCGCCCCTTCCAGCTTGATCTCGCCCGAGGCCATCGAGCGGGTGCCGAGCTTGTCCTTCAGCCGGACGATCCGGTAGTGATTTTGCGAGCCATCCTCGAGCCGCCGCGGCATCAAGAACAGGCCGACGCCGCGGGTGCCGGGCCCGGCGCCTTCCGGCCGTGCCAGCAGCATCACCACTTCGGCATCGGCATTGGAGCAGAACCACTTCTCGCCATGGAGCCGCCAGTGATCGCCTTCCGGCATCGCCGTGGTCGTCAGCGTGCCGACGTCGGAGCCGCCTTCCTTCTCGGTCATGAACTGGCCGCCTTGCGTCAGCCTGCTCATATCGGTCTGGGTCAGGCCGTCGAGATAGCGCGCTTTCAGCGCCTCGCTGCCGAAATTAGCGAGCAGCCTGGCACAGCCATCGGTGACATTGATCGGACAACCCAGGCCGAACTCGGCCTGGTTGAACAGGAACGTAAAGGCGTGCTTGGCGACGACGGGATATTTGTCGGGCCAGCCCAGAATGCCCTTGCGCAGCGACATCGCATGAATGCCGAACTCGCCGAACGCCGCCTTCTCCAGTTCGCGATAGGCCGGATGGTATTCGATGTACTGGGTGTCGCCGCCGAAGCGGTCGCGCTGATGCAGGACGGGCGGATGGCGATCGGCAAGCCGCGCGCACTCGTCAAGATAACCGCCGGCGAGCCCGCCGAGCCTGTCGAGATGCGGTTCAATGTGGCAAAACAGGGCATCGGGCAGATGCAGGCGCAGGAGGTCGGTCAGCGCGGGATCGGCGCGGTAGAAATTCATCCCCGACGTATCCGGCGCGAGCAAACCGGGCCTGTTGGCCGCGGCGGCGCGATCCTGGTGGAGTGGATGCATTTTCGCCTCGTGCTGGTTTTGCCGGGCTAACTACTGCCATCGCGATCCGCTACCGATAAAGCAGACGATCAAGCCGTCAACCGGCATAACCGGAGGACAACCCCGCGCCGGGCGGATACCATGCGCCCTACCGGGCAAACGCTCGACGGCGTTTCCGGAAGCGAAGGGTTGCCTCAGCGCATCGCCCGCATAGATACGAAACTTTCACCC
>JAGXAF010000037.1 GCA_018971675.1 Bradyrhizobium sp. | reverse complement strand
GAGCACATAGCGGTCGCCGACCGGCGTACGCACCAGCTCGATACCCTGGCCTTCGAGGAAACGTTCGAGGCCGAGATTCGACATCACGGTGGCGACGATGCCGGGCCTGGACAGGCGGCCGTCCTCCTTCCAGCTTTGCGCGATCACCGCGAGCAACTGGTCGCCATCGACCACATGGCCACGCTCGTCGACCAGGATGACGCGATCGGCGTCTCCGTCGAGCGCGATGCCGATATCGGCGCGCATCTCCCGCACCTTGCGGCAGAGCGCTTCCGGTGAGGTCGATCCGCATTCCTTGTTGATGTTGAAGCCGTCGGGCTCGACACCCATCGAAACCACGTCGGCGCCGAGTTCCCACAGCGCTTCCGGGACCACCTTGTAGGCGGCCCCGTTGGCGCAATCGATCACCACGCGCAGGCCTTCGAGCGAGAGTTCGCGCGGCAGCGTGCGCTTGGCGAATTCGATGTAGCGGTCATGGACACCGTCGATGCGGCGGGCGCGTCCGAGACTCGCGCTCTGCGCCAGACGCCGGTCGAGCGATTCATCGAGCAACTGCTCGATCTGCTTTTCGACATCGTCCGACAGTTTGAAGCCCTGCGGGCCGAACAGCTTGATGCCGTTGTCCTCGAACAGATTATGCGACGCGGAGATCATCACGCCGAGGTCGGCGCGCATCGACTTGGTCAGCATCGCGACCGCCGGCGTCGGCATCGGACCGAGCAGCAGCACGTCCATGCCGACCGAGGTGAAGCCGGCCACCATCGCGTATTCGATCATGTAGCCGGACAACCGCGTATCCTTGCCGATCACGACCCGATGGCGATGCTCGCCGCGCTGAAACACCAGTCCGGCCGCCTGGCCAACCTTGAGCGCGAGTTCCGGCGTGATCAGGCCGTTGGCACGGCCCCGGATCCCGTCGGTACCGAAATATTTGCGGTTCATGTATCCCCCAACAGCTTTCAGGGGTTTCCTGCCGTCCGGCAAGAACCCGCGAAGCCCGCCATCGATGGCATGATGGTTATAGAGCCTTTGCCCTAAAATGGCTTCAAGAAATATGATGAATCGTTACTGCTGGCCGCCCGCCGATAATTCTTTCAAGACATTGTTATCTCGGGTCAAAAACGGACATCGGAAGGCCACTTCCGCTAACCCTTGCGCTTGAGGTGATGGTCGCCTTTCGAGGGCGGCGGCTGGGTGATGCTGACGGGATCGGAACCCGGAAAGGTCTCTTGCAGTCCCTCCTCCAGCGCCTCATCGAGCCGACGCTTTTCGGCACGCCTGATTTCCCCTGCTTTGGTTTCGGCTGCCCTGGCGCCCTTCGCGCCGGAATGTGATCCCGTCATGGATACCTCCTGGCTGGCCGGTCGCGCCCGGCGATTTTGCGGATGGTCCAACCATGGTAGATGAAATGTCAAAGCCGCAAATACAAGAAGGGCCGGGAACTCCCTTATGAAACACATCACCTGCATCGAGGATCTGCGGCTGCTTCACAAGCGCAACGTGCCCAAGGCGTTCTTCGACTATGCGGATCGCGGTTCATATTCCGAGGACACGCTGCGCGCCAACCGGGACGACCTGCAACGAATCAAGTTTCGCCAGCGCATCCTGGTCGACGTCTCCAGGCGCGATCTGTCCACCACGATTCTCGGTGAGCCCTCGGCGTTGCCGCTGATCCTCGCGCCGGTCGGACTATTGGGCATGCAGCATGGCGACGGCGAGATCCATGCCTGCCGTGCCGCGCAGGCCGCCGGCATTCCCTTTACCCAGAGCACGATGTCGATCTGCTCGATCGAGGATATCGCGGCCGCGGTCGACAAGCCGTTCTGGTTCCAGCTTTACGTGATGAAGGACCGCGGCTTCATCAAATCGCTGATCGAGCGTGCGATCGCCGCCAAATGCAGCGCGCTGGTGCTGACCGTCGACCTGCAGGTGATCGGCCAACGCCACCAGGACATCAAGAACGGCATGACGGTGCCGCCGGAATGGTCGTTGTCGAAACTGTTCGATTTCGCGATCAGGCCGGCCTGGGTCGCCGGCGTGCTGCGCGGCAAGCGCCGCACCTTCGGCAATATCGCGGGCCACGTCAAAAACACCGACGACCTCAACCGCCTGTCGGAGTGGATCGCCTCGCAGTTCGACACCACGTTGAGCTGGAAGGATCTCGACTGGATCCGCGGCATCTGGCCGGGCAAGCTGGTGCTGAAAGGCATCCTCGACGTCGAGGATGCCGAGGAAGCGGCGAAGGTCGGCGCGCAGGCACTTGTCGTCTCCAACCATGGCGGCCGGCAGCTCGACGGCGCGCCGTCCTCGATCGAGGTGCTGCCGGAGATCGTCGACGCGGTCGGATCGAAGATGGAGATCATGTTCGACGGCGGCATCCGCTCCGGCCAGGACGTGATGCGCGCGCTGGCGCTCGGCGCCAAGTCCTGCATGATCGGCCGGGCCTACGCCTACGGGTTGGGCGCTGGCGGCCAGGCCGGCGTCGCCAAGGCGATCGAGATCATCCGCAACGAACTCAACGTCACCATGGGATTGTGCGGCGTCAACACCATCGCCGAGATCGACGATCACGTGCTGGCGATCTGATCGCGCGGCAATTTTCCTGCTCAGACCTTGGCGAGATCGGCCTCGACCAGCGCGCGCAGCTCCGGCGTTACGTCGGGGCGCTGTCCGAACCACAATTCGAATCCACGCACCGCCTGGTGCAGTAGCATGCCGAGCCCGTCAGCGCCGCGCAATCCGCGCTCCTGTGCCGCCGACAACAGCGGCGTGCGCAGCGGCACGTAGACGAGATCGGCCACCACGGCCTGCGGCGGCAACTGGCCGATGTCGATCTCGAGCGGAGGCTGGCCGTGCATGCCGAGCGAGGTGGTATTGACCAGAAGGCCGGCGCGCGGCAGCAGATCGCCGATCGCGTCCCACGCCACGGGGTGCACGGCGGTGCCGAACCGATCGGCCAGCGCGCGCGCCCGGTCGATCGTGCGGTTGGCGAGGTGCACATGCTTGATACCGCGATCGAGCAATCCGAACACCACGGCGCGCGAGGAGCCACCGGCGCCGAGCACCAGCGCCTCGTCCGCTCCGTCCCAGCCCGGCGCGCAGGCGTCGAGATTGTTCACAAATCCCTCGACGTCGGTATTGGTCGAGCAGAGCTGGCCGCTGTCGTACCACAGCGTATTGGCCGCGCCGACCGCGCGGGCGCGCGCATCCGGCGCGGAAAGCGCCAGCGCGCGCTCCTTGTGCGGGATGGTGACGTTGGCGCCGACAAAGCCGTGGGCCGAAAGGTGCAGGATGAATTCGGCGAAACCCTCGGGCGGCACCGCCTCGATGTTGTAGCCGCCCTCGATGCCCAGCGTCCTCAGCCAGTAATGATGGATCACCGGCGAGCGCGAATGCGCCGCCGGCCATCCGATCAGACATGCCGCGCGAGGGCTGGTCGAGGTCGCCATGGTTTTCAAATTGGGCAAGCGGCGCCCGCTGTCAATCCCGCCGTCCGGGGGACGCGAAAACAAGACCGCGCAAGGCCCGCGCCCATCCGGCGGCGAACCAGCCCAGCGCGCAGGCCCAAGCGGGGTTGCGGCGCGATTCAAACAAGACCTGCCCGGTCATGCGCTCCATTGGTAGACTTCCTTGTCATACGCCTCCTCGAAACCGGCGCGCTGCAGGTTTCGCAGGGAATGCTCGATCACGGACAGCGTTTCGGCGACCTGGATCGAACAGCCCGATTGTTCGGCACGCGCGATTCGTTTCGCGATCAGCGCCTGCTGCGCGCCGCGCTTGCGATCGTTCTCCGCGGTCGCGGCCGCCAGCAGGTATCCGATCTCTTCGAACAGGCATAACGCGGCAATCGCGACCGGACGGAGGCCGTCATAGGCGATGTAGTGGAAGAAGCCTGGCCTGCCGGCGGATCGCAGATACCCCGGCCACATCG
The DNA here is from genome assembly GCA_018971675.1 of Bradyrhizobium sp. Taxonomy (GTDB): domain Bacteria; phylum Pseudomonadota; class Alphaproteobacteria; order Rhizobiales; family Xanthobacteraceae; genus Bradyrhizobium. Next base: position 15,412 of record JAGXAF010000037.1, on the reverse strand, counting down.
TTTCGCCGAACTGATCGCGCGCAGCAGCGACCTCATCGACTCCGACTTCGCGCACCTCGAGATCGGTCCTGAAGGTCACGGGAGAACGGCCCCTGCGCCACAGCGTCGGATACCCCGTGCGCCGGATTCGCGACAGACCGTGTGCGTCGAGCCAGCCGCGCACGGTATCCATCTCGGGACCGGGGCTGAGCCAGACGAAGAACCGCTGGATGCCTTCGGCCGCGAACAGCTCGATCAGGCGCGCGATGCCGTCAGACGTCAGTCCTGCTTCGGTGCCGCATAGATGGACGCGATTCATGTTGACGGAGGCAAACCGCCCTTGCCGGTCACGATCGATGGTGACGTAACACTGGCCGAACGGCGGGCCGTCGAATTGCCAGCGAACAAGGCTGGCCGGCTCGCAGCGGCCATCGAGCCAGGTGGTCAGCCGCTTCATTTTCAAGGACAGCGCGATCTTGTCCATCCTGCTTCCCGCGAACCGCGATGCCGGCGTCGGAAACGACATCGCCGCGGCAGTGTCGACGAAAGCGGCTGGATTGGGAAGTGGTCGTGACGAAGGCGCCGCGATCAGCATGAACAGCAGCCGGAACACCGAGCGCAGCATGCCGGATATCGGGCTGCGCGGGGAACCGACAAAAAACAGAGCAACATCCGCGCGACGAATTGCGCGGCGTCGGGCGTTGAGTATCGAAGATCAGGCCCCCACAGATCCGGGGGCCTGATCCCGGCGCCTCCCGCGGCGCTATCGCTACGCCGCGACCCGGTGCGCGGCGATGATCTGGTCGGCGGCTCGGCCACTGACCTCGGCCATGCGGTCGAACTGGCGCGTGAAGCTGCCGGCGCCCGCGGTCGCCGAGCGCAATTCCACGATCAGTTCGCCGATCTCGGCTTCCGGCATCGTGGCGCGGACCCGATCCCATCCGGTCCAGCCCTCGCGGGTGTCGAAGCCGAGAATTTGCCCGCGCCGTCCCGACAGGATGGCGTTGATCTTCGCGGTCGCTTCCGTCGGGCAGACGATGTCCACCATATAGATCGGCTCCAGCAGCACCGGCTGGCACTGCGGCAGCGCCTCACTGATGCCGATCCGCGCCGCGGTGCGGAACGCGAGGTCGGAAGAATCGACGCTGTGATAGGAGCCGTCGATCAGCGTCACCTCCACATCGATGACGGGGAAGCCGAGCGGCCCGCGCTGCAGTCCATCGACCACGCCCTCCTCCACCGCGCCGATATAGTTGCGCGGCACCGCCCCGCCGACGACCCTTTCGTCAAAGGCGAAGCCGCCGCCGCGCGGCAGCGGCTTGATCTCCAGCACCACGTCGCCGAACTGGCCGTGGCCGCCGGATTGCTTCTTGTGGCGGCCGCGCTGGGTGATCGGCTTGCGGATGGTCTCCTGATAGCCGATCGCGGGCGGCTGCGATTTCACATTGACGCCGAAGCGATCCTGCAGCCGCTCGAGCGCGACCCGCAGGTGCATCTCGCCCTGCCCCCACAGCACGATGTCGTGGGTGCGCGAATTGTGGATCATGGTCAGCGACGGATCTTCCTCGTTGAGCCGCACCAATGCCTGGCCGAGCTTGACGTCGTCCTTGCGGTCGCTTGCCGACAATGCCATCGCCAGCACCGGCGGCGACGGCTCGACCTTGGCCAGCGCGCCTGGAGCGGTCTTGCCACCGTACACCGTATCGCCGGTCTTGACGGTGTCGAGCTTGCCGAGCGCGACGGTGTCGCCGGCCCCGGCCGAAGCGCGCTTGCTGTCATGCGCGCAACTGACGGCGAGGATGCCGGATACCCGGCTGGTCTCGCCCGACGAAGATTGCAGCGACGCACCGTCGTCGAGATGGCCGGACAAGACCCGCGTCAGCGACAGCTTGCCGCCATGCTGCAAATGCTGCGTCTTGAACACATAGGCGAGCGCGTCCTTGCCCGACGACGCGCCGAGGCGCTTGGCGGTCTCCGTCACGCCGGGCGCTTCGTGCCGCAGCGCCTTCATCAGGCGCAGCACGCCGTTCTCGCGCAGCGCCGAGCCGAGCAGCACCGGACAGATCAGGCCCTCGCGCAATTCGCGGGCGAGATCGTCGAACACCGCATCGCGCGGCGGCTGGATATCCTCAAGTAACTGCTCCATCAGCGCGTCATCGTGGTCGGCGAGCTTTTCCAGCATCGAGAAGCGGGCTTCCTTCTCGCGGTCGAGATCGCCGCCATCGAGCGTGACGACTTCGGAGGCCTTGTGCTCGCGATAGACGAAGGCGCGCTCCAGCGCCAGATCGACGAAGCCTGCGATCAATTCGCCGTTCCAGATCGGGATCTGGCGCAGCACCAGCGGTATCCTTGAGGCCGGCTGCAGCGTCGCGAGCGTTTCGCGGATGCGCTTGTTGGCGCGGTCGATCTTGTTGAGGAACAAAAAGCGGGGAATGCCAAGGTCCTCGAGCTCGCGCAGGATGATCTGCAACTGCGGCAGCTTGCGCTCGTCGGCTTCGCAGACCACGACGGCGGCATCGACCGCCGGGATCGCGGCGCGCATGTCATGCGCGAATTCGATCGAGCCGGGACAATCGAGGAAGGTGTAGCTGTCGCCCATGAAGCTGGTGGTAGCGGCGGTGAGGCCGGTGCTCATCTTGTGGTGGCGGGCTTCAGGGCTGGAATCGCCGATGGAATTTCCGGCTTCGACGCTGCCGGTTTTGGGGATGGCGCCTGTTCGCGCCAGGATGGCTTCTAGAAGTGTGGTCTTACCGCTTTGGAAAGGGCCCACCAGCGCAATGCACCGTGGGCCCAAAGCTTTAAGACCCAGGGGACTTCTGACGTCTTGTCCCATTGCCGCCTCCTCGGTTGGAGCTCGGCCCGTAATTGGGTCGGCAACGCGATGCTCCTCCCGGCCTCAGGATTTGGCAAGACGGAAAAACGTCGTTGCAGTGCATCGTGAAATGGACGGAACTATCGAATACGGGCGTGCCGCGACGATCGTTTCAAACGTGGATCGAGCATCTGTTCGGGGATGTTCCTTGCACGTGCTGCCGCGCGATCATCGCAACTCCCGCGCCGGTGTCCGTATGTTCTGTGGCAGATAGAACGGCAGCCCGTCGCTGACGCCGCAAACGACGTCGACGCCATAGCTTTCTCCCAGATTGGCTGGTGTCAACACGTCCGCCGGGCGGCCTTCGGCGACAACACCGCCCTGGGCGATCAGCACCAGACGGTCGCAAAACCGCGCGGCGAGCGAGAGGTCGTGCAGCACGACAATGATTCCGGTTCCGCCGCGCGCCGTTTCCCTCAGCAACGCCATGACCCGAAGCTGATGCAGCGGGTCGTGCGCCGCGACAGGCTCGTCGGCCAGCAGCAACGAAGCTTCGACCGCCAGCGCCCGTGCCAGCAACACGCGCATGCGCTCTCCGCCCGAAAGCTGTCCCATGGTCCGATTGCGTAGCGAAGCCACATCGGCGGCCGCCATGGCGCGTTCGACCGCGACACGGTCGGAAATGGCGGAATCGCGAAACGCCCGCCGGTGCGGCAACCGGCCGAGTGCGACCAGGGCTTCGACCCGCATGGGCCAATGCACCTCGCCGCCCTGCGCCAGATACGCGACCCGCCTGGAAAGCTCGCGTTCGCCAATCTCCGCAAGCTCGCGCCCTTCCAGCGTGACACTGCCGGCGTCGGGCGCGCGCAGATTGGCCAGCACCCGCAGCAGCGTGGTCTTGCCGGAGCCGTTCGGACCGATCAGCCCGACCATCTCGCCGGAGGAGACCGCAAGGTCGACGCTGCGCAATACGGCGGATGATCCGAAACGGACGGCGATGTTTCTGGCTTCGAGCTTCATCGATCCTCGTGGCGCAGGCGCCAGATCAAATGGAACAGGAACGGCGCGCCGATCAACGCCGTGACGACGCCGAGTTTCAGCTCGGGACGGATCGGCAGCAGCCGAACGATGATGTCGGCGAGCAATGTCAGCGTCGCGCCGCCGAGGCCGCTGACCAGCAACAGGCGGCTCGGCCGATGCCCGACCAGCGGCCGCAACAAATGCGGTACCACCAGCCCGATGAAGGCAATCGATCCCGTCGCCGCCACCGCGCTGCCGACCGAAAGCGCGGTGCCCGCGATCAGCAACAACCGGATTCGCGACAGCCGGAAGCCGAGGCTGGTCGCGGTGTCCTCGCCGAGCGACAGGCCGTCGAGCGCCGGCCCGCACATCAGCAGCAGCAGCCATCCCGCGACCATCAGCGGCGCGACCAGCCAGATATATTGCAGGCTTCGATCGGACAACGAGCCCAGCAGCCAGAAGATGATCTCGCTGACCGCATACGGATTGGGCGACAGGTTGAGTGCCAGCGTCGTCAGCGCGCCGAAGAAACTGCTGAGGGCGACGCCCGCAAGGATCAAGGTAGTGGTGCTCGCGCCGCTCCCCGCCACGCCGTACAGCAGCACCGTGGACAAGGCGGCGCCAGCGATGCCGCCCAGCGGCAGCGCCAGAGGCATGAGATTGGCGAGACCGAAATAGAACACCACGACCGCGCCAAGCGAAGCGGCGCTGGTCACGCCGGTAATTCCGGGGTCAGCGAGCGGGTTGCGCAGCAGGCCCTGCATCGCGGCGCCCGTGATGCCAAGGCTGAAGCCAACCAGCGCGCCGAGCACGGCGCGCGGCACCCGCAACTGAAGAAGAACCAGCGCCGAGAGTGTGTCGTGGCCGCGAAGCACGTCGCGCGCGGCGGCTGCGACGTTCAACGGCGCGTATCCGATGTCGACCGACACCAGCAGGGCTGCGACCATGGCGATCAGGAGAATGACCACCAGCACGGCGTAGGCAGGCGACCCCGCGCGATTTTCGATGACGGCCGTCGACGTCATTGCGAGGCCCGGCCGGCGACGACCTCTGCGGCGACCGCATGCAGACGCGCGACCGCTTCGGCGACCTCAGGGCCGCCGCAGTTCCACAGATTGGCCGGCAACACCACAATATGCGTCTTCGGACCGAGCTTCGACAACACCGGGTGATCGAGCAAGGCCGTGGCCAGGGACGGCGGTTCATCCCGGCGCGCGCCGACGATGAGAACGTCGACATCGCTGCGAACCGCGACTTCGAGCGGCAATTGGGTGTAGTTGCCGAGTTTCATGTGAGCCGCGACATTGTCGAGGCCGGCGCGGTTGATGACATCGTCGACCAGCGTTCCGGCGCCGACGGTGAACCCGTTGGCATTGAACACCAGAGCGGTTGGCCGCGGCCCCGGCAAGGGCGGGCCGATGTTGGCGAGGTCGCGGTCAAAGGAAGCCACCAGATCCTCGCCGCGCGCGGGTTCACCCACGAGTTCCGCCATCTCGCGGATCCCGGAACGGACATCGCCGATGCTGTGCACGAGCGGGAATTCGATCACCGGAAAGTGGGTCGCCTTCAGCATCGCAACCGCGATCCGCGTCGTATACATCTCGGCCAAAACCAGATCGGGATCGAGTGGGATGATCTCTTCGGCAAGGCCGTGATTGACCGGAACGCCGGCCGCGAGATCCGGCGCATTGGACGAGATCGGATCGCGCGCCAGCCAGCTTATCGAGGCGATATTGGCGCGGTTCGCCAGCCGCAGCACCAGTTCATCGGTGCACAGGTTCAGCGACACGATGCGTTTTGGCGTCGCGGCGGCGCGCAGCGGCGTCGCCGGAACGACAAGCATGGCGATCGCGACCAGCAACGCGGCGTCAAAAACCCGGCGCGATCGCGATCGTTTCGACATCGATATCCTACTTCACGTCGTAGCTGGCGAAGCGCACCCCGCCGAACACGCCCAGTCCCGGCGCCAGATATCCGGTCGGATTCTGGTAATGAAGGTCGAACAGGTTGTCGATCCGGCCAAACAGCTTGATCTGATCGTTGACGGCATAGTCGCACCGCAGGTTCACGATGGTGTAGCCGGGCGCATAGATATTGGTTTCCAGCCCGTCTCTCGAGACGTCAAGCCAACTGCTGACATGCAGCACGGTTGCGGACAAGGTTAGCTGATCGATCGGCTTCCAGGTCGCGGTCGTGCTCCACTTTTCCTTCGGCCGGCGCAGCAATTGAATTCCGGTGCCGGCATCGATGGCGCGGGTGAACGTATAGTCGGCCCGGATATTGAAGCGGTTGGTGATGTTGAACAGCGCGAAATTTTCCGTGCCTTCGGTCGTTGCCTGCCCGATGTTGCCGTATGTAAATGCAAAAGGAGGGACGGCGGGGTCCAGGTCCGGAACGCCCACAATCAAATTGGTGATGTCGTTGTGGAAGTAGGTCGATCCAAAGCGGATAACATCGTTGAACAGGGGCTGTTCGAAACCAACGTCGTAACCCTTGCTCAGTTCCGGCTGTAGATTCGGATTGCTGAAGAAAGCGAAATCCGGAAAGCTCTGGAACAACTCACTGAGCGACGGCGCCTTGAAGCCTGTTCCGTAGCTCGCCTTCAGCTTGGTCTCGGTGAAGGGAACGATCACCGACGGCGCGATGCGGTAGGTCGCATGTTCGCCGAACTGGTCGTTGAAGTCATTGCGAAAATTGGTCACCAGGAAAAAGCGGTCCGCGAACTGGTTCTGCAATTCGACGAAGGTGGCCTTGTTGCCATTGTCCGCCGAGAAGCCGGTGGTGTCGATCGTCTCGGTCTGCTGCTCGGCGCCGACAACCAGGTTCTGCCCGGCGGCGAGTTGCGTCACTGCGTGCCAGTCGTATTTCAGCCGTGTGCCGGTGGTGACGGTCGCCATCGGGTCTCCCGGACCGATGTCGGAACTCCATTCGTTGGCGTAGTTGATGCCGAAATAATTCTTGATGCGGCCGTCAAGCAGCGACAATACCGCCTCTTCCCGCGTGAAGAACTGCTTGACTTCATGCGTGCTCTGCTCGGCGTTGGGCGTACCTGGAAAACCGGAATTGCCGGTGAAGTGCAATGTGGCGTCAGTGTATCGCATCACCGAGTTGACCGACCAGAACTCGTTGATGTCGGCGCCGGTCTTCGCCGAATAGGTCATGTTGTCGTAATTATTGCCGATGGCGTGCTGGCCCGGCGGCAGCAGTTGCAGCGGCGTCACCGGCAGGTCGCTGATATGAAGGTGATCGACGCCGATCGCGTAGTTGACGTTGTTCTGCGAGCCGCTGAGGCCGAGATTCTGATTGAACGTGCCGTAGGCGCCGGTCTCGATCGAGGCGGTCGCGCGTGGCGGGCCATCTCCCTTTTTGGTGATGATCGAGATCACGCCGCCGATCGCGTCCGAGCCGTAGAGGCCGCTCTGCGGTCCGCGCAGCACCTCGATCTGCTCGATGTCGCCGACCAGCAGGTGGCCGTAATCGTAGGCGGCGTTCGGCGTAGAGGGATCGCCGATGTCGATGCCGTCGATCAGGATCTTGGTGTGGTTGGAGTTGGTGCCGCGCATGAACACGGACGTCTGTCCGCCCGGGCCGCCCACCGGAACCACGTTCAAACCGGGCACGGTGGCGAGCGCTTCGGGGACGGTGCGATATTGCTGGGTCGCGATGTCCTGCGCGGTGATGATCGTCACCGAGTTCGGCGCCTGGCCGCTGGAGGTGACAATCCCGGTCGGACTGACGACGTTCGGCACGGTCGGACCGACCGGCGTTCCCGGCGCCGGCGCCGCCGCTTCCGCTGGTTTCGGCTTCGGCACCCTGGCGCGCGCGATCCGGCGCGGCTTTTTCGTCTCGGCAGGCTGAACCGCTTTCGGCGGGGTGGGCACGGTGACGGTGACCGGCGGCAGCAGATCGGGAGAAGCGGATTGTTGTGCCCTGGCGGGCGAGATATCCGCAAAGGCGACGGGAAGGAAAACGGTGGCGGCGAGCAAGGAGATGCGATGCCGCTTCGCGGCAATGGGGAGGGAAGACATGGTTAGACCTCGGCTTGACGTCAGTGGCACGTCACAGCGAACGAAGTCTCACCACGCGTGCGCTTCCGCACTCCCGGTGAAGCCAATGTCTGCACACCCCGACCGACATCTTCGCGTGTGACCACGGCTGACGGCAGGTCTCCTGGCTCGCGGGTCGATACCTTGCGCCGCCTTCCCGGGGCCGAGTACCCCAGTGGCATATGACGAAAGATTCACCGCTCACAGTTGCGGGGGCAGCTGCGGCATACGGGAAAAATCCGGTACCGCATTCCCTTTTGATCCCCGAAAAGGGGAACCGTCCCGAACATGGTAAAAGTTTGTCGAAGGAGGAGTCAATGACGATTGTGGGTTTTCACCTCACTCCGAACCAATCGACTCTTGCGCGCTGACGGCAGGCGCGCCTCACCTTCCCGGCCGCAATTCCAGGCTCTCCAGCCCGGCGGCGACACTGAGGCCGACCTGGCCCTGCACACTGAGCGGCTGCAGCGCGATCGAATTGTCGGAGCCGCCGATCAGCACATTGCCGCCGACGCCGACACCGATCGATGCGCTGCCTTGCGCGCCTGCATAGTCGCCCGCGAGGTCGCCCGGTCCAAGCCGCGCCACCGGCGCCCAGACGCCCCAGGCCAGTGCCGATTCCTGAGTGATGCCGAGGTCGACGCCGACCTTGCGGATGGTCGCGACGTAGCGGTCGTCCGGCATGCCGTCGACGTGCAGCACGCAACCGAGATTGGTGACGGAGCCGACGATGAAGCCGACGCTAGCGGCGCCGCGGCATTCAAGGACGCCGACCTGCAGGCGCTGAAGCGGCTGGGCGTCGGCGAAGGAGCCCGCCAAAACACCAATGGCGATACCGGCAAGGACGAAAGAACGGCGCATAAAAAATCTCCGGCTGAGGAATGCGATGCAAGTCTTGGAATGATGCAAGTCTTGGAATCAAGTCCTGGAATCGGTTCTGGAATAAGGAGCGCCTTGTGCCCATGGCGCTCTCATCTCCATGACACAACACCGGCAAGCTTGCCAGATTCGCCGTGCGGGCGCTGAGCCCATTTACGTGTTCAGCCACAAAAAAGAAGCCCGCTTGCGCGGGCTTCTTGCGACCGGATACCCACTACCTAATCGTGGTAGCGATGGTGGTGCGAGTGATGGTGGTGCGAGTGATGATGATGCCAGTGCCCGCCAGGCACGAAGCTCGCCGGCTGGAGTTCGAGGCCCGCGATGCCGGCCGCGACATTCAACCCGGTCTGGCCCTGCACGCTGATCGGCTGCAGCGCGTAGGAATTGGCCGGACCGCCGACCAGGAAATTGCCGCCGCCGCCGATGCCGATCGAGGCATTGGCGCCGACGCCGCCATAGCTGCCGGCGAGTTCGCCGCGCCCCCGCCGGCTGGTCGGCGCATTCACCGCCCACGTAATCTGGGTTTGCCCGGTGACGCCGAGATCAAGGCCGACGCGGCGAACGGTGGCGACATAGGGGTCGGGGCGCCTGCCCTCGCTCTCGAAGATACATTGCAGATTGGCTACCGAGCCGACCACGAAGCCGACATTTTCGCCGCCATGGCACTCCAGGACACCGGCTCGCACCGGCGGCGTGGCGTTGGCGCCCGCGATTGGCGCCATCAACGCGGCGATAGCAATGGAGAGTGTCGAGAGTCGCATAGGATCAGGTCTCCGCATGAGAGGGGATGTGCGCGGGGACAAGAAGGAAGCGCCGTGTCCAAAACAAGGCGCTTCCCCGAAGCCGACGTCAAAACATCAAACCTTCGCCGGATGTTGTGATTTGACAGGCCATTTTTTCCGGCCCGTCAGGCCCGAACCGGAATTCGGTCGCCGGCGAACCCGCTATCGCAGATTGCCGCAAAAGCGCTGGATGCGTTTGCAGGCGTCTTCGAGATCGGAAGTCCGGGTCGCGTAGGAAATCCGGAACGCCGGTCCAAGCCCGAATGCCGAACCCTGCACCACCGCGACGCCCTCGTTCTCCAGAAGCTCGGTGACGAAATCCTCGTCATTGCCGATCTTGTTGCCGGACGGCGCGGTCTTGCCGATGGTGCCGGCGCAGGACGGATAGACATAGAACGCGCCTTCCGGCCGCGGGCATTCGATGCCGCTGGCCTGATTGAGCATCGACACCGTGAGATCGCGCCGTTCCTTGAACACCTTGTTGTTGGCCGGGATGAAGTCCTGCGGGCCGCTGAGCGCCTCGACCGCCGCCCATTGCGAGATCGACGACGGGTTCGAGGTCGACTGCGACTGGATCGTCGCCATCGCCTTGATCAGCTCCGCGGGCCCGCCGGCATAGCCGATGCGCCAGCCAGTCATACAATAGGCCTTGGAGACGCCGTTCACCGTCAGCGTTCGCTCGTAGAGCTTCGGCTCGACCTGCGCCGGCGTCGTGAACACGAAGCCGTCATAGACCAGATGCTCGTACATGTCGTCGGTCATCACCCAGACATGCGAATGCTTCACCAGCACGTCGGTAATCGCCTTCAATTCGCTGCGCGTATAGGCGGCGCCGGTCGGGTTCGACGGCGAGCACAGGATGATCCATTTGGTCCTGGGCGTGATCGCCTTCTCGAGCGCTTCCGGCTGCAGCTTGAAGCCGTGCGCCGCCGTGCACACGACGGGCACGGGCTCGCCGCCGGCGAGCGCCACCATTTCCGGATAGCTCACCCAATAGGGCGCGGGGATGATGACCTCGTCGCCGGGATTAACGGTGGCCATCAGCGCGTTGTAGAGCACCTGCTTGCCGCCGGTTCCGACGATCACCTGGTTCGGCTTGTAGGTCAGCCCGTTCTCGCGCTGAAATTTGGCGATGATCGCATCCTTCAGCTCGGGAATGCCGTCCACCGCGGTATATTTGGTTTTGCCCGCCTCGATGGCACGGATCGCCGCCAGCTTGATGTTGGCGGGGGTGTCGAAATCGGGCTCGCCGGCGCCGAGGCCGATGACATTGCGCCCCGCCGCTTTGAGCGCGCGTGCTTTGTCCGTGACCGCGATCGTGGCGGACGGCTTCACGCGGGCCAGCGCGGCGGACAGAAACGTCATCGTCATCTCCTTGCAGGCGTCGTGAAGGCAGCGCTTTCACGGCTCTTTTTGGGTGGGATCGACGCACCCTAGAGCGTGCCACCCTGCACCGCAAGAAGCTTGCGCCGATGCGGCCGAACTTTAGGAAACGTTAAAACGCCGCCCGTAAGCTCGCGCAACATTCGGAAAAATTCCGCGGCGAAATGACTCATTTCTGGCAAGCGGTCCCTTGGCAAGAATCTTGGCAAGAACTGCGGACCGGCCGCTGGCTGACCGCGGCACGCGCGCGCACCTACAGCCTGATCCTACTAGCGTTCTACGCGCTGGCGACGATCGGCTGGATCGCGCTGTCGAACGGAATCATCGACCGCAACGGCAAGCCGATCGGCACCGACTTTTCCAGCTTTTACGCCGCGGGTTCCCTCGCCCTCGAGGGTCACGCCACCGCCATCTACGACATGGCCGCATTACGCCCGTGAGCAGCAGATCTTCGGCGCTACCACGCCCTATTATAGCTGGCTGTATCCGCCGATCTTTCTTCTTTTCGCGGTCCCGCTGGCGCTGCTGCCTTATCCTATCGCGTTGATCGTGTGGCAGGGTACGAGCTTTGCGCTTTATCTCGCCGTCATCGCCGCGATCCTTAAGCCGCTCAGGTGCGGGCATGTTGCGATCGCGCGGCTCTGGCTGCCGGTCGCCGCCGCCTTCCCGGCGGTCTTCATCAATCTCGGCCATGGCCAGAACGGCTTCCTCACCGCAGGGTTGCTCGGTGCAGCGTTGCTGGCACTGCCGCAACGGCCGATACTTTCGGGCATCCTGTTCGGGCTGCTCGCCTACAAGCCGCAATTCGCGCTCCTGATTCCGGTCGCGCTATTGGCAGCAACGCAATGGCGCGCCACGATTGCTGCGGGCGTGACAGTGATTGCGCTTGCGGGAGCTGCCGCGCTTGCCTTCGGAACTGATGTCTGGTGGACATTCGCGGCCTCCACCGAAACCTCGCGCAAGCTGCTGCTCGAACAAGGCGACGTCGGCTTCGAAAAACTGCAAAGCGTTTTCGCCGCGATCAGGTTGTGGGGCGGCGGCATTCCACTCGCCTACCTGGTGCAGGGCGCGGCATCGGTCGCGGCGACCGGCGGCGTGGCCTGGATGTGGCGGACATCGGAGAATCGCGAGCTCAAGGCCGCGGTTCTGATAATCGCAACACTGCTCACCTCGCCGCATGCGCTCGATTACGACCTCACCATCCTCGGCCCGGCGATGGCGTTCTTCGCTGCCTCGAGCTGGTCGAACGGCTTTCGCGATTTCGAGATCAGCGCGCTGGCGGCTGCCTGGATCACACCGTTGCTGGCGCGCTGGACCGCCGGCGCGACCAACGTACCGCTTGGCCTGATCGCGATCATGGCGCTGTATGCGCTAGTGATGCGTCACGCGATGCGCGACCGCACTCATTGCGCGACCGGCTCACCCGGCATCGCGCAAGCGTGATCCGGCGTGTACCGTCGTGTTGGCACAAACCGCAGCAAAACATTTCCGGCGATTGCAGTGCGGCAGGGAATTTCGACTTTTTCCATTTCCGGGCCCTTGCGGGCCATCCGCATCGGCATCATTGTTTAGCCGCGTTGCGGGATGACAAGACCGCCTTGCCGTTGTTGTCTTGCGCGCCCGGCGCATCACCATGATCAGAAGCGTCACCTCCGATCAAAAGGGCCCGATGTACAAACTCTATTCGATGCAGCTCTCCGGCAACAGCTACAAGGTCCGCCTCGCGTTGGCGCTGCTTAACGCACCCTATCGCGCGATCGAGATCGACATCCTGCGCGGCGAAAGCCGCACGCCGGAATTCCTCGGCAAAAATCCGAGCGGACAGGTGCCGCTGCTGGAGGTCGCCGAAGGTCGCTTTCTCGCGGAGTCCAACGCCATTCTCTGGTATGTCGCCGGCGGCACATCGCTCGCTCCGGACACGCAGATCGAACGCGCCGAGGCGCTGCAGTGGATGTTCTTCGAGCAGCACGCACTGGAGCCCAATATCGGCGCGGCCTATTTCTGGCTGTCACTGGTCAAAGGCGGGCGCACCCTGCAGACGCATGCGCTGGAAGACTGGATGGAACGCGGCTATGCCGCGTTGCAGGTGATGGAAAATCACCTCAAGACCAACCAGTATTTCGCCGCCGGACAACTCACCGTCGCCGACATCGCGCTTTACGGCTACACCCATGTCGCCGACCGCTGCGACTATGATCTGGCGACCTTTCCCGCGGTCCGCGCCTGGCTGCGCCGGGTCGAGCAGACGCCGGGCTTCGTCGATATCGAATGGCGGCCCGAGGTCGCGATCGAGGATAGTCCCGGGATCGCAGCCGAGGCCTGATCTGGGTGAAACAGCGGGCATAACTGCCGTGCGCGCCGTTGTTTTGCCACGATCGAATCGATCGCCGCCGCAATATTGCCGGTGATACCTGCGATTCACGCCCTGTCACGGCTGATTCGGCCGCGCATCAGAGGACTTCTGACCATGAACCGGACGCCCGGTGCCACAGGCTTTGACAGCTGTCCCGCGCCCGTCGCCTCAAGCCGACTGCACGACGCCGTCGCGGCCACGCTCGCGATCGGCTCGCTTTCGCTCTGCTTGATCGTGACCCTGACGGTGTTCTCGATCAAGCTCAGCATGGCAACGCCGATTCCGGCCTGACCCGCAAAGTCTTTTTTTCGAAACCATCGGCGGTCGCAAGCCCCGCCGTCGTCCCGCCGCTGATCCGGCAGTGGCGGCGAAAACCCGCCGCGGGCGCGCCGCCGCACGGACGTTAAGCACGATTTTGCGGACGGCTCCGGCGAAATGAAACGATTTTGAGTCAAACAATCGCAAACGCGTAACGGCGTCGTTCATTGCGCCTTAAGCACGTGAAGGGAAATTCCACCGCGATCGAAACTATCGGTCAAACTGTGACCAATAACTCTCGTGGCGGCGAGAATACGGAATGCAATTCGACTGGCGCGCAACCTCTGGTCCGGCACTGGCAGCAGCGACGGCGTTGATCGCCGTGCTGCTCGAACATCGCATCATGGCCACTCCCGACCCAGCGCCATTGTTCGTTTGCATTGTTGCCTTCGCAGGTTCGCTCAGCGGTCTGGCCTCGGGCCTGACCAGCGCCACCATCGCGGTGATCGGCTCGGCGCTGTTCTTTGTCGGTCATCGCACGGCCCCCGGCCATGATACCGCCGATCTCATCCGACTCGCGTTGCTGGCGCTGACGGTGAACGGCACGGCCGTCATCACTGGCCTGCTGCGCAAGTGGCTGATGGATGCGTTCGCTTGGGAACGCAAAACCCATGCGACCGCCGGGCGGCTGGCGGCGGCGCTCGACCAGGTCGACATCGGCATCGTGCTGTTGGATGCCGATACCCGCGCCGAATTCATCAACCGTGCGTTCCGCAACTATTTCGCCTTGCCGGACGACAAGGCCGATTCCAAGCCGCCGTTCATTGCGCTGATGTATCACGGCCGCGATGTCGGCGCCTACGAGATGCCCGAGGAGGAACTGAGTAACTTCATCGCGATGCGCACCAGGATGATGCGCGCCGGCGACCAGACGCCGATCAACATCAAGCTCCGGGACGGACAGGTGCTGCGTTTCAGTTGTACGGCGTTGCCCGATGGCGGACGCATGCTGAGCTATACGCCGGTGACCGATCTCGTTCGTCACACCGATGACCCTGCCAAGCTCGACTACTACCAGTCGCTGCGCGGCGGCGGCAGCCGCGGCATCAGGGTCCAACGCGCCGCTGAATAAGCGGCGCCCGCCTTGTGCTGCGGCACAGGACTCAATCTCATCACGCCAAAAGGTTCGCAGGCTGTCTGATCTGGCCCGGCGGTTTCAGCCGGAATCGGCGCGCGGCTGTGGATAAACCCGGCTGTCACCGCGACGTAATATAGTGAGCCTAGGTTCCCGCTCGCGCCTGATCTGGCTCCCCGTCGATCACGCGCCCCAAGGCGGTCCCCGTCAGTCGCCGCGTCTGGCCGGGGCCGCACGCTTTTGGCACCTGCCCCCGCGAGCCACGATGTCGGCCGCCTTGCGGCTGGATAGTCAGCGGGCCACAATGGCCCCGTTCGGCCAATCCAGTCTCACAGGGTATCTCATGCAAATTCGCAATCTCGGCGGCTCGGGCCTGCGCGTTTCCGCTGTCGGCCTTGGCTGCAACAATTTCGGCCAGCGCACCGACCTCGAAACCTCGCGCAAGGTAATTCACAAAGCGATCGACCTCGGCATCACGTTGTTCGATACCGCGGACATGTATTCCGGCATGGGCGGCTCCGAGACCGTGTTGGGCGAAGTGCTTGGCGACCGCCGCAAGGACATCGTGCTGGCGACAAAATTCTCCAAGCCGATGGCAACCGACGGCACCAAGCAGGGCGCCTCACGGCGCTATATCATGTCCGCGGTCGAGGCCAGCCTGAAGCGGATGAAGACCGATTACATCGATCTGTACCAGCAGCACGATTTCGATCCCCTGACGCCGATGGAGGAAACGCTGCGCGCGCTTGACGATCTGGTCCGCCA
>JAGXAF010000278.1 GCA_018971675.1 Bradyrhizobium sp. | reverse complement strand
AGACGTCAGGAAAAATCAGAACTCATGAGCGCGTTTTATCGAGAGAAAGTTCTTTCAGTCAGGCACTGGACCGACACGCTTTTCAGCTTCACCGCCACCCGCGATTCCGGCTTCCGCTTCCTCAACGGGCAATTTGCGATGATCGGTCTCGAGGTCGACGGCCGTCCGCTGCTGCGCGCCTACAGCATGGCGAGCGCCAATCATGAGGAAGAACTCGAATTCTTCAGCATCAAGGTCGCCGACGGCCCGCTGACCTCGCGCTTGCAGAAGATCAGGGAGGGCGACACCATCCTGGTCGGCCGCAAGGCGACCGGCACGCTGATCGCCGATAATCTGATCACGGGCAAGCGGCTGCTGCTGCTGTCGACGGGCACCGGGCTTGCGCCGTTCGCAAGCCTGATCAAGGACCCCGATGTATACGAGCGGTTCGACACCATCGTGCTGGTTCACGGCTGTCGGCAGATTTCCGAACTCGCCTATGGTGAGGAATTGGTGGCGCGGCTACGCGACGACGAATTGTTCGGGCCGCTGCTGAGCGAAAAGCTGCTCTACTATCCGACCGTTACCCGCGAGCCGTTCCGTAACCGCGGGCGCATCACCGACCTGATCAGTTCAAACCAATTGTTTGACGACATCCACCAGCCGCCACTCGATATTGCGACCGACCGCATCATGATGTGCGGTAGCCCGGGCATGCTGGCGGAATTGCGCCAGATGTTCGAAGATCGCGGTTTTCTCGAAGGCAACAGCAGCGAGCCCGGTCATTTCGTGATCGAGAAGGCGTTCGTCGAGCGGTAAAGCTCGATCTCCCGCATCATCTTCCGGGCTGGCGCTACGCGCGCCCGGAATGACGATGGTTTGAGCGGGCGTGCCTCTAGTCCAGCCCTCTTTTTGCCAATGGTGCAGCTTCGTTTTCGACTGCTATAACGCTGCCGATGCTGCGCGGCCGGTCGCCGACGCGGCGATTGGCAGGGGTAGTGTTTGTCCATATCCGTTCAGGCCGGGCACGGGAAAACCGCCTTTGTGTTTGCGGGCGGCGGCAGTTTTGGCGCCATCCAGGTCGGCATGCTGTATTCGCTCGCAAGCCACGGGATCACCGCGGATATGGTGGTCGGCTCCAGTGTCGGCGCGCTGAACGGCGCCTTCTATGCCGGCGATCCCACGCCTAGCGGGGTGGAGCGACTGGCGACGATCTGGCGCGGACTGACCCGGCACGACGTTTTCCCGGTGACATGGAAGACGATGCTGGGATTCCTCTGGCGGCGCGATTTCCTGATCCCACATGACGGCATCCGCAAGCTGATCGACGATTACATTCCCTATCGCAATCTGCAGGATGCAAGGCTGCCGGTACATATCGTCGCGACGGACATCATTACCGGGGACAGCCTGGTGTTGTCGGAAGGCTCGGCCGCGGAAGCCATCGTGGCTTCGACGGCGATTCCCGGCGCCTTCAGCCCGGTCCTTTACCGAAATCACTATCTGGCCGATGGCGCGATCTCGAGCAACACCCCGATCCGGGTCGCGGTTCAGAAGGGCGCGACGCGGCTAATCGTTCTGCCGACCGGACATGCCTGCGCGACGGACGCGCCGCCGGTCGGTGCGGTAGCCAATGCGCTTCATGCGCTGACGCTGCTGATTTCGCGGCAATTGGTCATTGAACTGGAAGGCCTCAACCCCAGTATCGAATATTACGTTGTGCCGCCACTATGCCCGCTGGTGGGATCGCCTTATGATTTCACGCGAACCGCCGATCATATCGAGCGGGCGATCCGCACGACCGATGCATGGCTGACGCAGAACGGGTTGCAACAGGGCGATATTCCCCGCGAGATGCGGCCGCATAGCCATTGAATGCCGAGAAGTCTGGCGACTGCGCTGCAGTGCAAAAAGTCCAGGCAACATTGTTCGAGGCCGTGCTGCTTGTTCGGTGACTGGCGCGCCGGATATCGTGGTAGAGCGTAGGGGCTGTTTTTGAACCGGGCTTGCGGCCGGGCGAGGAATAACAGGGCAGGATCCGCTCAAGGGGTTCCATGGAAACATTGCTGCTTCCGTTCTCTCCGCGTTTCATCGTTCTGACGACCTGTAGTGTGGTCACGGTATTGCTGCTCGGCGTTGGAATCGTCGATCACAAGGTGCTCAAGCTGATCGCGATTCCGCTTGCCATCTTCGGCGCTCTTACCTTGCTCGGATTTCGCGATCTCACGCAAAAGAGCCACGCGGTGCTGCGGAATTATCCGATCTCCGCGCATCTGCGCTTCCTGCTGGAAGAGATCAGGCCGGAGATGCGGCAGTATTTTTTCGAGTCCGAAAAGGACGGCATGCCGTTTTCCCGCGACATCCGCGCGGTCATCTATCAGCGCGCCAAGATGGTGCTCGACAAGCGGCCGTTTGGCACCCAGATAGATGTCTACCGCGAGGGCTATGAATGGATGCACCATTCGATGGCGCCGAAGCCGCATGCCACCGAGAAGTTTCGCATCACGATCGGGGGCCCGGATTGCAAGAAGCCGTATTCGGCGTCGGTCTTCAACATCTCGGCGATGAGTTTTGGCGCGCTGAGTCCGAATGCGGTGCGCGCGCTGAACGCTGGCGCCAAAAAAGGCGGCTTTGCGCACGATAGCGGCGAGGGCGGCGTCAGTCCCTATCACCGGGAGAACGGCGGCGACATCATCTGGGAAATCGGCTCCGGCTATTTCGGTTGCCGCAATCGCGACGGTTCGTTCAGTCCGGACGAATTCGCGCGTATCGCCTGCGACGACCAGATCAAGATGGTCGAACTCAAGATCAGCCAGGGCGCCAAGCCCGGACATGGCGGCGTGCTGCCCGCCGCCAAGGTTTCCGAGGAGATTTCCAGGATTCGCGGCGTTTCGATGGGCGAGGATTGCATCTCGCCGGCCTATCACCGGGCGTTTTCGACACCGCTGGAGATGATGGCTTTTATCGCCGAGATGCGGCGGCTGTCCGGCGGCAAACCCGCCGGTTTCAAGCTCTGCATCGGTCATCCCTGGGAGTTTCTGGCGATCTGCAAGGCGATGCTGCAGAGCGGCAACTATCCCGACTTCATCGTGGTCGACGGCAATGAAGGCGGCACAGGCGCGGCGCCGCTCGAATTCATGGACCATTTGGGCATGCCGATGCGCGAGGGCGTCAATTTCGTCCACAACGCGCTGATCGGCATCAACGCGCGCGACCGCATCAAGATCGGAGCATCCGGCAAGATCGCGACCGCCTTCGACATGGCGCGTGCGATGGCGATCGGTGCCGACTGGTGCAATTCGGCCCGCGGCTTCATGTTCTCGCTGGGCTGTATCCAGTCGCTGAGCTGTCACACCGATCGCTGCCCGACCGGCGTGACCACGCAGGATCCCTCGCGCAACCGAGCGCTGGTGGTGCCGGACAAGATCGAGCGGGTGTACAACTACCATCACTCGACGTTGCACGCGCTGGCCGAGCTGATCGCCGCCGCCGGCCTCGAGCATCCGCGGCAGATCCGGCCGATCCACTTCTCGCAACGCACGTCCACCACCGAAGTGTGTTCGTTCGCGCAACTCTATCCATCGCTGCGGCCCGGCGAACTGATCAAGGGCACCAAGGACGCGCGCTTCCGCGACGCCTGGACGATGGCGCGTGCGGACTCGTTCCTGCCGGCGGGGTAGGGTTCCGTCATTCCGGGGCGCGCGAAGCGCGAGCCCGGAATCCATAGCCACTGTACTCGTGTTCAGCACCGAACGCCGTCACTGCAAAAACATTCCCGCAGGGGATATGGATTCCGGGCCTGCGCCAAGTGGCGCATCCCGAAATGACGATGTGGGGAAGCGTTCGCAGGGACGACACTCAATGCGGGTTTTCCAGGCTGAACAACTCCGTCTGCTCGTCATAGGCGAACAGTTCGGCGTAACGGGCCCACGACACGATTGTCTTCAGGGTTTCGTCGGCATATTCCTCCGACATGTAGT
>JAGXAF010000001.1 GCA_018971675.1 Bradyrhizobium sp. | reverse complement strand
AAGAAAATCCGGCCCTTGAAGCGAAACTGCTGCACCAAGCCCTGCGTGAGGTCGATCAGGGTCGCGAGTGGATGCTGGCGCTTGGACGAAAGACGGCACACGAAAAGGTAGCCAGCTTTCTTATGATGATGGTTCGGCAGATCGATCCGGTTGCAGGAGGGGCCACCACGGCTTTCGATCTTCCGCTTACGCGCGCCGAAATTGGCGACTTTCTCGGCTTGACGATTGGAACAGTTTCGCGCGAACTCACCCGGCTGCGGCGAGTCGGAGTGATTCAGATTTCCTCGCACCGCCACATCGACATTTTGGATCTCGAAGCGCTTCGCCAATGCGCCGGCTAAACGGAACGGTCCTCGCGCGGGAGCCCTTTCTCAAAAATCAACTCGCGTGCGACAGATGACTCGTCAACTGGCAATGTCGCCAGTCGAGACCTACGGCGCTGCGTGCTCGCCTGTTGCCGGAACCGCATCGAAAAAAGGCGCTGAGTCTGCTGAAGTGTGCAAATGCGGCATCCGAACTCACCGCCGACGCGCAAGCATTGAGATGACCCTAGGCCTCGTCACCTTCGCTGTGACCAAGTCCGGCTGCAGCCGCGCGGCCGGTCATCTCGTTTCTGAGCTGCTCAAACCGCAAGCGCGCATCGCTTTCGCGCGCATCGACCAGCCGCACCGCGGCCTCGCCGGACATCGGTCCATTGACGATCGGCGCTGAATTCTCGCCAATGGTCTCGTCGACGTAAAAATGGCCGTCATCGTCACGGCGCACGGTCCATTTGAAACGGATCGCGGCGATCGGGCCGGGACCGACCTTCGAATAGCCGTCGGCTTCAGCCATCGCCGGGGCAAGGGGTTTATCCTCGGCGACGGGAGCCGCTTCCGGCTCGCGATCGCCTTCCGGCTGATGAAGGATGCTGGCAATGGTTGCCAGGGCGTGGTCGGTCGGATCATCTTGACTCAAAACGTCGGTCCTCCGCATATCGCGCCACGGGCGGGAGAGCGCATCCCTCTGGCCGCCGGTCTTGATCCCTTGCTCTTGAATGCGGCTGAGTTTTGTCGGGGATCAGGCTTTTGGCTCTGTCGCTGAGCCACGTCGCAGGCCGTTGGCGCGGATCGCAGCCGCTGTCGACGGAAGCCCGGATCATCCCAGTGGCACTGGCACCACGGTAGACTTGTGGTGTGCGGGAACGATATTGTCGCGGGCACGACCATGTGTCGCCGACCCGCTGCGCCCGATCATGGAGACGAATGATGTTCAGACCGACACTATCCGTGTTGGCAGAGGTTAAATCGCGCTTCGCGATTGGGGCCGTCGCCGCCCTGACGTTTCTTGCCGCCAGCACCGGTACACAGGCCCAAGGCCTGGTACAGGGCGTTCAACAGGGAGCGGAAGCCGGCAACAAGGCGGCCGGGCCGGTCGGCGGCGTCCTCGGTGGAGCGATTGGCGGCGTCGTCGGCGTATTTACCGGTGTGCTCGGTGCCGGCCAAACTCAGCCGGCGCCATCACAACAACCTGTGGGGAACGGGACCAAGCAAGTCGGCTCGGGCAAGGCAGCCAAAGGACCCAAGGGACCCAAGGGCGAAAGGCCGACCAAGCAGGCCGCGGTGCTCACCCAGAACGGCTCGCCTCGGCTCACCGCCGAACAGATTGTCACCAACAGCGACAACAACATCGAACGGATCAAGAAGGAACTGGAACTCACGCCGGAGCAGGAGAAGAACTGGTCCGCGTTCAACAGCGCGATGCACCAACTTGGTCACAATGGCGCCGACCGGCTCAATCTCCGTATCGCGCGATCCAAGCGCGATCCGCCGGATGATATCATCGAGCAGATGCGTAACGAGGCCCAGTTTCTCGACGATCGTGCCGTCGATCAGCGCAACGTTGCCGATGCCGCCGAGCCGCTTTATGCGAGCCTCAACGACAAGCAAAAGCAGATATTCATCGAC
Organism: Bradyrhizobium sp.; assembly: GCA_018971675.1. Classification (GTDB taxonomy): domain Bacteria; phylum Pseudomonadota; class Alphaproteobacteria; order Rhizobiales; family Xanthobacteraceae; genus Bradyrhizobium. The sequence continues at coordinate 65,945 of JAGXAF010000001.1, read as the reverse complement.
GAAATGGTGCGCTTGAGCCACGAACGCGGGCTGGATTGAGGCACGCGGTTTCGAGGCGAGAGCCTTTCTGAGGCGAGGCCAATGACCAATATCCGATGGATCGGCAGGCGTTCCATGGTTCTGGCGTGGTTGGCAATTTGCCCGCTCCCGGCTCCGGCCGCGAGCGCTGAGTTGCCGGTCATGACAAATCATGCGGTGCAACCGGCGCGCCCGCCGGGCCGGACCTGCGTCGGCACCGACGGCAGGACATTTCGCTGGGATTGGCCCAACGCGCCATTTGCGGCCGTCTGCACCGATGACCGGAATGGACCCACTGCGGCGCCATCGACCCCGCCGCGCCAAGCCCCACCATAAGCGTGATCTGAGGCTCCGCCGCTGCACCTTGGTGGCAAGGGGTTTTCTCATTCGCCTCCACACACTGCGCACTATATTTTTTGCATGTCATAAAGAGACTTAGAGCCGTGATCGAAGGCCCGTATCCGACAAGAATGTTGCGAGCGGCTTTTGCCCTCGCGACTGCGATCTGCGTTGGCGCGGCTGCCGCCGAGAAGCCGGCAGCCGAAGCCCCCGCAAAGCTGCTGGCGCTTCACGCAGCGACGCTGTCGAGCGAAATGGCGGGGCGGATCGACGCGATCGCAACCCGGGTCGGCGATCGCTTTCGCAAGGGCGACGTGCTCGTCACCTTCGACTGTGCGCTGCCGAAAGCGCAGCTCACACATGCCCAGGCCGCGCTTACCGAGGCGGCGAGAACGTACGAGATCGACCGGCGCGCCGCGGCGCAGAAGACCAACGGGCAGCTTGAACTCGACATCCCCGCGACCGAGGTGCTGAAGGCGAAGGCCGATCTCGCAGCCGCAGAAACGCTGGTTTCAAGATGTTCGATCGCGGCGCCGTTCGCAGGTGTAACTGTTGATCAAAAGATACGCGCCTTTGAATACGCCACGCCGGGCCAAGCCCTGCTCGATGTGCTCGACGACCACGCGCTCGAGGTCGAACTGACCGCACCGTCACGCTGGCTCAGCCGGCTGAGGCCAGGCACGGCGTTTCAGCTTGCGATCGACGAGACCGGAAAGACCTATCCGGGAAAGGTCGTCAGGCTCGGCGGCCGGGTCGATGGAGCGAGCCAGTCCGTCAGGGTGTTCGGAGAAGTCACGGCCGAGGCTCCCGAGTTGATGCCCGGCATGAGCGGCAAGGCTATTTTGAGTCCACCCTGACGAGTCTGCCGAACCAGCCCAGGCTGACATATTTCGTAACTATAACAATGGATTAGCTAAGCGTCGCGAACAGCAGGCTGCCGCACAGAAGCGCCACCCCGCCGAACAGGATTGCGAGAAAACTGCCGGAAACGCGATCAATCGAACGCATGATGCCATCTCCTGTTGGACAGCCTCGATGCTAGAAAGCAATTGATTAAAGATTTCGGAATCGATCCAACCCCGCTTGATGGAGCCGCCGGCATCGCCCAACGGCTCGTTTTGAGACGAGCCCCTCTGGATATCCTGATGTCCCTTTTGTCTCGAATATGCCAAAGTTCCGGTCCCATAATAGGGGCGGTTTCGGCGATTCCTCGCTGCGAGGCGCCGAACGCGGGGGATGGATGGCTTACGTGGCGACCGATGGGGATCGGCCCTCGAGTCCGGGGATCTTGTCATTTGGCAAGATCGGCTCGCTGGTTGTTGCCTTTGCTGCGGCGTCGGGCGCGGCGGCCTGGATCGCCGGACTTAGCCCGTCCTCCACGGTAATGGCTTCGGTTCCGCCTGCCAGCGACTCCCTGAATTTCGACGACCGCTTCCAGACCATTCCGCCGCGAGCGGCGCTGAACCTGTCGCCGGGTCGTCTGGTTCAATCCTGGTCTTCGGAGCTTGAGCTGAAACTGCAGCGTGCCAAAAACGAGCTGGCGGAAAAGCTGCGACCTCCTGAAGTCCAGACCGCCTCCGTCGAGGTCGCCCCCGTGGAGGAGCCCAAACCTTCGACCGCGACCAATGTCATTATTCCGCTGCCGCGCTCGCGTCCGCCCGGGGGGTTCAAGTTTGAGGCGCAGAATGATCTGGCGCCCGCCGTCGCTCCGGCGCCGCCACCTGAACGCACGATGCTGCAAAAACTGTCCGACCTGTTGCCCTCGGCAAAATTTTCGCTGGCGTCGTTGGGACCGGATACCGGGCTGTATCATGATGGTCCGGACCTCGCGGCGCTCGGCTATGACAAGCTGACCGCCGTCTATGACATCTCGGCGCACGCCGTTTACCTGCCGAACGGTACCCGGCTTGAGGCCCATTCCGGAATGGGCAATTTGATGGACGATCCGGAGCATGTGAATGAACGGATGGTCGGAGCGACGCCGCCCGCGGTTTATGACCTGAAGCCGCGTGAGCGGCTGTTTCACGGCGTTGCGGCACTGCGCATGATACCCCAGGACGCGAGCGCCGCGCTCGGACGTTCCGGATTGCTGACTCATAGTTTCATGCTGGGCCCGAAGGGCGAGTCCAACGGCTGCGTCTCGATCAGGAACTACGACAGCTTCCTCAAGGCCTACAGGGACGGCGAGTTCAATCGCCTCGTGGTGGTGCGAAGCCTGAAAGATGCGACGCCAGCGGCACGAGTTGCAGCCTCGCAGCCTTCATGAGGCCGGAGCCGGCGTTATGCGCGGCGATTGACCTTGGCCACGCGCGATACGCGCCTCCTGCATGACCGACGCATCGCATTCCGAGACGCCGCTGACCGCCAGGTTCAAGGTCAAGCTGAACGGCGAGACGGTTTCGATTGATACCGTCGGGCAAGCCTATCGCTTCATCACCAATCTTGGCCCGATCGAATGGATGGAGTTCCGGTCGTTGCATGGCGACGCTATCCACGCGCTCCACAGCGCCGCCGGAAACGCGATGTTGAGCATACAGGCAACAGCCGCGTTGCGCGCACTGCTTGCGCGCGCCCGGCTGCTATAAGAATGGCGGCGGTTGCAACCGGCTTGCCGCAATCGATGCCCGCCGTCACCTAGGCCGAGTGGTCGCCGACACGGAATCGGAATGCCGTCACGACGAAGTTGGTCTCAAGCCAATGCTCATCTTGAGTTCGCTGGGGCGCAATGTAACGCGCTGTATTGGCCATACGTGTATACCGGGCAGAATCTGCAGGTCGAATTTGTTGATCAGCGTGGCAAGAACGATTGTCGCTTCCTGCAACGCGAACGAAGCGCCGATACAAGTGCGCGGACCCGTGCCGAAGGGCAAGTAGGTGTAGCGGCCTATCTTGCTCTTTTCGGCTTCCGAAAATCTTGAGGGGTCGAATACATCCGGCAGGTCCCACAAGCACTGATGCCGGTGCAGAACGTATGGTGCTATCACGACAAGGGATCCAGGCTTCACCTTCACACCTGCGATCACATCGCCTTGGTCCGCCATCCGACTGATGGCGGCGATGGGTGGGTAGAGCCGCAAGGCTTCATCCACCACCGCCCGCGTCACCACGAGCCGGTCCGCCAATCCTTCAACTGGACCCTGGAGTTCGCGCGCAGCCTCCTCGCGCACCAGAGCGGTCCACTGCGGAGACTGAGTCAGGAGGAAGCTCGACCATGCCAATGCGTTGGCTGTGGTCTCGTGCCCGGCGGACAGGAATGTCAGAATGTTGGACTTTACTTCATTTAGACCCATCGATCGCCCGGTGGATGGGTCCAGAGCACGCAACAGCAGAGACAACAGATCGTCGTTTTCAACGTCCCGCCGGGCCGCCGAGAGCTTGCGGCCCCTGGCTTCGATGATCTGGTCAATTACTCCCTCGAAATAGTCCATTGTTCTGCGCAACCGTGTCTGGCCAGGGCGCGGCACCCATGGCGGCGCACCAAACAAGTCGAGCACGCCGATTCTGCCGATCACACCAAAGTACGCATTCATCGCCAGCCTGAATTGGTCAAAGTCCCCGCCAATTCCGTCGGAAAAGATCGTCAGTGCAAGCACGGTTAGCGTCACCAGCGTCATCTCCGCGGCAACGTCGACCACGGCACCGTCGCCGAGCTTGGTCCATTTTGCAGTCAAGGCGGTTGCTGCGTCGAGCATCGGCCTTGCGAACGAACTCACCGATCTCTTGGAGAAAAGGGGAGCAAGCGTCCGGCGTTGAACCTCCCACCGGAGCCCCTCTACGCTTAGCAACCCATCAGCCAGCCCGCTTGAGAGTATGCGGCGCTGAAGAGGGTCCTTGCGGTAATTCGCGGCATTATCGAGCAGCACACGTCTGATTGCTTGTGGTTCATGAACGAGCACCGCGTCCGCAAACGGCAGCCTCAACTTGACGACGGGCTCGCGAAAGAACTCGGCGCTCCAGCATTCGAGTGGGTTCTTTGCAAGTGTCGGAAGCAGCCGAAGAAGGCTTAGCCGTTTGCCCGGCGGCATCGGAGCGGGCGGCCGATACGGAAGATGCTGTCGGTCCAACATGGCAATTCAGGTCATCAACTCGTGCCATCAAAAAACGGGAAAAATGGCAGCAGTTCCATATCCGGAACATTGGGCCAAAGTTTAAAGCTCATCAAGGGTTTAAAGCTTATTAAGGCTTCCGAATTCACGCGTCAAAAGGGCAGAAATTCTTGCTGCCACGCTGGCGCCTTGCCTCGCGAGGTATTGGCCCTTCCGGAAGGTTTCGTGGAAAAGAAAACCGTCAGTTTTCGACCGGCTCGCCAAATCGTGGCGCCGATGTCAAACGTGCCGTTTGAGCAAGCCGATTTGATACCACTTCGCGCTGCCGTGTCACACCGGCGGCCAGTGCATCCTCGATGCAGTCGCGAGTGGCCCGCTGTGGACATGATGTTCAAGCGTGAGCGACTCGGCATGGCCACCGACTTGTTCTGGCAAACCTTGGTTAAACAAGCCTTGGTTTAAACAAGCCTTGGTTTAAAACCTGAGTTGGCAGAACTATCTGGAAAGACCGTCCTACTGAGGATGCCTTTTACTTTTCCGGACGGATTTTTAAGACGGAACAAATTGAGGCTCCGCCTACTTTGTGTCTCGCGCAATCCCGCGCCGGAGAAATATGTCGATGAGTTATATTCAGTGGATCACAGTAGGAGTGTCTTTGTTGATCTTGGCGCTTATCGACCCTGCTTCCGCGAGATTGGGAATGGCCCCGTTGGCAACTCAAGACGAAACCGTCATTCAAGTTAAGGGGGGTCATGGTCACGGCCATCACGGCTGGCACGGTAATCGTGGTCATCACTATGGATGGTACATCGGCCGGGGCAATTGGCGACACCGCCATTAAGTCCGTTGATTGGAGTTGTAATTAACGAGCGAAATCTGAAGCCGCCGGGTTACCCGGCGGCTTTTTTGCAGGCTCAGTATTTGCGCTTATCGTTCATACGGTCACCGGGCGAATATTCAGATGCGCCCTTTGATCGGCCCACCGTGCCTTTGTCATGCTTGCGATCTCCGGGGCTGTATTCCGATGCGCCAGGCCCGGTGTTGGTCTTTGAGTTCTGCATCTCATAGCCGGGGCTGTATTGGGAGGCCCCTGGGGACGCTGTCCCGCTGCGGCCCGTGCCTTGTGCAACCGCGAAAGAGGCTGTTCCCAATAGCAGTGCGGTCGCAACCGCGATGGTCTTCGTCATTGTAGTATCCCTTCGCTAAAGCCCCGGCGCAGTAACCGCCGACGAAGCACGTCGTTCCGCTTGCGTTGGCGGGTTCCCGCGCATCGTAGCTGAGCGGCCCGAGACATAGGTGACAAAACGTACCGGACACATGGGTTACACTTTCCGCTTTTGTTCTGCGGGAGGTGTGGATGCCGTGGAAAGCGAGTTCGGTAATGGAAGAGCGCCTGCGCTTTGTCGCGCGGCTTCTGGATGGGGAAGCCATGACCGAGGTCTGCCGGGAGTTCGGCATATCCCGCAAGACCGGCTACAAGATTTTCGATCGGTACAAGAACAAGGAGCAAGGGCTCGAGGCGTTGAGTGACCGCTCCAGGCGGCCGGTACGCTATGCCAACCAGCTCCCGCAACAGATCGAGACCCTGATCGTCCGGCTGAAGAGCGAGAAGCCACACTGGGGCGCCCGCAAGATCCGAGAGCTGCTGGTGCGCCGGCTCGATGGCAACATCAAGGTTCCCGCCAAAAGCACCATCCATGCGGTGCTCGACCATCACGGCCTGGTCAAGCGTAGCGGCGGGCCGCGCCACCGTGCGCGCGGCACGCCGCTGTCGCAGGGCACGCTTCCCAATGATCTGTGGTGCACCGACTTCAAGGGCGAGTTCAAGCTCGGCAATGGCCGCTACTGTTATCCGCTGACTGTTACCGACCACGCCTCGCGCTTCTTGCTGCTCTGTGAAGCGCTGGACTCAACGCGCGAGGACCCCGCCATTACCGCGTTTGAGCGGCTGTTCCGCGAGCGCGGCCTGCCGCTGGCCGTCCGCTCCGACAATGGCGTGCCTTTGCCAGTCCCAACGCCTTGTTCAATCTCTCGAAGCTCTCGGTCTGGTGGCTCCGGCTCGGCATCGCGATCGAGCGCATCAAACCGGGCCATCCACAACAGAACGGCCGCCATGAGCGCATGCACCTGACCCTCAAGAAGGAGGCAACCCATCCGCCCGGGTTCAATAGCCTGCAGCAGCAAGAGCGTTTCGACGCTTTCGTGCGCGAGTTCAATTCCGAGCGACCCCATGAAGCTCTGGACATGAAGCGCCCCGCAGACCTCTACGCAGCCGCAACACGCCGCTACGATGGTCTGCCGGAGCTAACCTATCCATTCCACGACCGCGACGTCATCATCACCGCCTGCGGAAGACTCTGCCTTCATCGCAAGAGGATCAACATCTCAACCGTCATGGCAGGCCAAAAACTCGGCATCAGGGAAGTCGACGAGGGCATTTGGCTCGTCAGCTTCATGCACTATGATCTCGGATATTTCGACCTGGAGCAGAAAACCCTGCAACCCCTCGACAACCCGTTCGGCACGAGGTTGTCACCCATGTCTTAGGTACGTTCCGTTACCTATGTCTCCGGACCGGACACGAAGTAATTGGCGGAGAGGGAGGGATTCGAACCCCCGATAGGCTTGCACCTATGCCGCATTTCGAGTGCGGTGCATTCAACCACTCTGCCACCTCTCCGGGCGTCATGATTCGGTGATTTGCGGTCACCGCGGTTGCGGGCGAGTTCTAGGCGAGGATGGCGGGGCAGACAAGCGGCTGAGGGCGCGAATTCGGACGGCAAACCCGTCTTTTGCAGGCCCCATCCCGCGGGTTGGCTCAAATGCAGCCAACGCGACCGGGCAGTTTCAGGTTCGTCGTCATGCCCGGCACTCGGGTCCGGCTTCGCCGGCCCGAGCACAGGCCCATTGTGCCGGGCATCCACGTCTTGGGTCATCGAGCAAGGAAGACATGGATGGCCGGGACATAGGCGAGCGGAAGCGACGCCGTCCTTCAGACGGCTATGCCCGGCCATGACGAAAAATAATTGAAAAGCTTTCGGAAGAGCTCGCGCTTTTCGATCAGACGCGAAGGAAAAAGTGGGACCGCCAGACGCGGAAAAAACCGGCGGTCCCGTGCCGCTTCTTTGCAATTCTGGCTGGGAAGTGCGGCTTCGCGAGCCAGTGGAGCGACGAAGCCGAAGGTAGCGATCCGCTCGCGGACGGCAACGCGATCCCGGTTTTAACCTAACCGCTCAAGGTTACCCGGCCAGGCAAGGATTCCTCAGGGGGCCCGCCGCTCAATCCTTGTTCTTCTTTTCTTTCGTGTCCTTGCTGTCCCTGTCGTCGCTGTTCCGCTCTTTCCTGTCCTCTTTCTTTTCCTTGCCATTGTCCTTCCTGCGATTGGTGAAGCGCGCGTTGCCAAGGCCGGTGCCGATGGTCAGCACGCCCCAGTGATCGACGTCCTGCATGAAGGGGACTTCCGACAGGCCCTGCGCCACGCCGTCATTGTGCATCAGAATGGCGGTGTCGTGATCGCCGATCTGCGGGATCGCTTCGACCAGGCTCGCTGGCAGGTTGAACTTGCTGCTCTCCCAGTTGCCCGGCAGGTTCTGCGCGCCCTTCTCGATCGAGCCGTCTTCCTTGATCACGCCGGGACAGGAAATGCCGATGAACGGCGCGAGCTTCAGGCCTTCGCTATCGGTTGCCTCAATCAGGTCTTTCAGCATCTTGACCAGCCGCTTCACCGCGCCCTCGCGGGTCGGCTGGTCGTCGGCATGGCGCCAGAGCGAGGATTTCCAGACCTCGGCCCTGGACAGGTCGGGCGCCTTTTTCCAGCGCGTCTCGACGACGCCGCAGCGGATATTGGTGCCGCCGATATCGACGGCGAGGATGCCGTCATGGCCCTCGAAAATCCACGATGGCGCCAGATGCAGGCAGCCGATCAGCCCGGCCTCGTCGGGATGAAAACGGATCGGCACCAGATCGATCCTGAAGCCTTCCGCCTTGAGCATGATGTCGGTGCGCGCGATCGCGATTTCGCCGACCCGGCTCTGGCGGAAGCCGCCGCCAACGACAATACGCCCGGTGTCCGCCCAGGCCTTCGACTTGAGAAATCGCCCCGTGACATAGGCCAGTTCCCGGGCGAACTCCTCGATCGCGCCATGAACCAGTGCGGCGGCCATGATGTCCTCGCCGGCCAGTGCCTTGTCGAGCTCGCTCTTGGCGATTTCCCCGGCGGATTTCTTTCCGAGCGGGTCCTCGCCGGCCTTCCTGAGCGGCTTGCGCAGGTCATCCAGGATCTTGCGGAACGCGCCCTTGCTGGCGCGGTCGCCGAGAAAGCCCTCATCGTCCTTCAATTCGATATTGAAGCTGTCGACGTCAACGGACGGCAGCCGGGTGGCGCCGTGACGGGCGATGCCCGTGGTGGTGACGATTTCCTCAGCCATTTCGCCCCATTGCCGCTGTCGGAACCGTCACGACAACGGGCGGGGAACCCGTTTGTTTCACCTCTGGAACGAGCGGGCCGAAAAAGCTCCGGATCGCCAGAATACCCGCAATCGCCGGGATTTGGGCCGGTTTCGGGCAGCTTCTGCTTGACTTGAGCCGGGCACCCGCTATAAGTCCGGCCGATCCGGCGCGGGTTTTCCTGCGCTGTTTGTTTTTGCGCGGGTTTATGGGACCGCTTCCTGTACGCGCGAAAATCGATCCCTTAAACGACTGAAGAAAAAGCCGGCCCGGACAAGTCCCTTTGGGAACTAAATCCCTTGGGAATGACGCCGAGGCCGGGATCGAACACGAAGGAATTAAACGATGTTCGCAGTCATCAAAACCGGCGGCCGGCAGTACCGCGTCGTTCCGGATGATGTGCTCGAGATTGGCAAGATCGCCGGCGATGTCGGGACGATCGTGCAGCTTGGCGAAGTTCTGCTGGTCGGCGGCGATGCGCCGGTGCTTGGCACGCCCACGGTGGCGGGCGCCTCGGTCGCGGCCGAAGTGCTGCAGCACAAGCGCGGCCCCAAGGTGATTTCGTTCAAGAAGCGCCGCCGCAAGAATTCACGCCGCAAACGCGGCTATCGCGATGAGATCACGGTGCTGCGCATCACCGAGATCCTGACCAACGACAACAAGCCGACCATCGGCCCGCGCCCGAAGCGCGAGAAGGTGGCGGCGAAACCGGCCGAGGGCGACGACGAGGCGCCGAAGGCCGTCAAGAAAAAGGCGCCGGCGAAAAAGGCGGCTACTGCCAAGAAAAAGGCGGCCAAATAGCCCGCCCGCGAAACGTAAAGGCAACCGCGAGAAAAAGTGATCGCTTCCAGATGAAGCGAGAAAAAACCGGAATAATTCTGTCAAGGAATTGATCTAGGGTTCAGCGAGAGTTTGGAGACGAGCCATGGCTCACAAAAAAGCAGGCGGTTCATCGCGCAACGGCCGCGATTCGGCGGGCAAGCGACTCGGGATCAAGGTGTATGGCGGCGAGCACGTGGTTCCCGGCAACATCATCGCGCGTCAGCGCGGTACCACCTGGCATCCCGGCCTTAATGTCGGCATGGGCACTGACCATACTTTGTTCGCCAAGATCGAAGGCCATGTCGAGTTTCGTGCAAAAGCCAATGGCCGCACTTTCGTATCGGTAGTTCCAGTAACGGAAGCCGCAGCCGAATAACCGACGGATAAATCGAGTCCGCCGGATCCTGTTGAACCGGCGGAGCTCGCAGAGGCTCCAACGGGGAAGCGGGAAACCAGCTTCCCTTTTTTGTTGCGCGTATTTTCGCACCCAGGAGCCCGAGATGTTGCAGGATCTACCGACACCCACGACATTGCGCGAAGCGAGAAGTTGCGTCCTCGAGACCGAACGGCTGACGCTGCGCCGGCCGACGCTCGCGGACGTAAAGGCAATTGCGCTTCTCGCCAATGATCGCCGCATTGCGGAGAGTACCCGCCGCCTGCCGCATCCCTATCGGCAGGATCATGCCGCCGAGTTCGTCGGCGCGCTGGCGGATGACCCGCGCGAGACCGTATTCCTGATCGAGAATAATTTTGTGCCAGTCGGCATGGTCGGCGTCGACTGGCGCGAGCCGGATGCACCCGAGCTCGGCTACTGGCTCGGCGTCGAGCATTGGGGCCAGGGATTTGGCACCGAGGCCGCGCGCGCGGCGATCGATTTCACCTTCGGGGAATTCGCCGTCGAGCATTTGATCGCCGGCGCCCGGGTCACCAACCCGGCGTCGCGCAATATCCTGGAAAAATGCGGCTTCCAGTGGACCGGCGTCGAGTTGCATCGCTTCGAGGCGCTGGGATCATCGACGCCCGTCGATTGCTTCCGCCTGTCGCGCAGCGTCTGGGCGTCGCTGAAGAACTGGGGCAGCTCGACCCGGCGGTCGCGGTAGCGCTCAATTGTCGTCCCCGCGAAAGCGGGGACCCGGCATTCCAGGGCGCCCATATTCAATCATGTTCAATCACGAGTGCTCTGGAATACTGGATCGCCAGGTCATCCCCGATCGGGTCGAGGACAGGCGCCGGGCGACGATGGCACAGCTCCCGCCGGCGAACTGGCGGCAGGCTCCTTGCCGCCGCAATGCCCCGGCGCGCGCCCCGAGGGTTGCCGCACCGTCTCCCCTGCCCTAGGTTTGGATCATGAAATTCCTCGACGAGGCCAAGGTCTATATTCGCTCCGGCGACGGCGGTAATGGCTGCGTGGCGTTCCGCCGCGAGAAGTATATCGAGTTCGGCGGCCCCTCCGGCGGCAATGGCGGCCGCGGCGGTGATGTGATCGTCGAGGCGGTCGACGGCCTGAACACGCTGATCGATTATCGCTACCAGCAGCACTTCAAGGCGCAGAAAGGCGTCAACGGCATGGGCAAGGACCGCCATGGCGCCAACGGCAAGCCGGTCGTGCTCAAGGTGCCGGTCGGCACGCAAATCTTCGACGAGGATCGCGAAACGCTGATCCACGACTTCACCACGCTCGGCGAGAAATTCGTGCTGGCCGAAGGCGGCAATGGCGGCTTCGGCAACGCGCATTTCAAGACCTCGACCAACCGCGCGCCGCGCCACGCCAATCCCGGCCAGCAAGGCGAAGAGCGGTGGGTCTGGCTGCGGCTGAAGCTGATCGCCGACGCCGGCCTGGTCGGTCTGCCCAATGCCGGCAAGTCGACATTTCTCGCCGCCGTCAGCGCCGCAAAGCCGAAGATCGCCGACTATCCTTTCACGACGCTGCATCCGCAGCTCGGCGTGGTCGATGTCGATGGCCGCGAATTCGTGCTGGCGGATATTCCAGGCTTGATCGAGGGCGCGCATGAGGGCGCCGGCCTCGGCGATCGTTTTCTCGGCCATGTCGAGCGTTGCCGCGTATTGCTGCATCTGGTGGATGCGACCTGTGAACATGCCGGCAAGGCCTACAAGACGGTGCGCACTGAACTCGAGGCCTATGCGGGACAGCTCGCGGAGAAACTCGAAATCGTGGCGCTGAACAAGATCGACGCGGTAACGCCCGATGATCTGAAGAAGCAGAAAGATCGGCTGCGGCGCGCGGCTAAAAAGACGCCGCTATTGGTTTCAGGCGCCACCGGCGACGGCGTCAAGGCCGCGCTGCGGGCGCTGGCCGATGTGATCGGCGAAGCGCCGGTCTCGGGAAAGGCGAAAAGCGCGGCGCAGGCCGAGCCGTGGGCATCACCGACGCCGCAGGGCTGACCTGAGCATACTTCAGAAGCATACTTCAGACCATTCGAACCACCGGCGCGTTCCTGCAAGGCTCAACGCAATTCCAACAATCGTTAGGGAGATGTCGATGATCGGCTATGTCACCTTGGGCACCAAGGACCTCAAGAAATCTGCCGCCTTCTACGACAAGATCGCTGCCGAGATGGGCATCGGGCGCTTCATGGAAACCGACACCTTTGTTGCCTGGGGATCGGCCGATGGCGGCGCCGGGTTGGGTGTGACGCAACCTTTCGATGGCAAGCCGATGACCGTCGGCAACGGCGTTATGGTCGCGCTGGCGGCGCGCGACAGGGCGCAAGTCGATCGTATCTATAAGCTCGCGCTGTCGCTTGGCGGCACCGATGAAGGCCCTCCGGGCCCGCGCGGTAACGGCGGATTTTACGCCGCCTATTTCAGGGACCTCGACGGCAACAAGCTCAACGCCTTCGTGATGGGCTGACCGTCCGTCTTCACTGGTGGTCCGTATCGCTGCCATTGGCAGCGATACGGAGTTTCAATCATAGCCACCTTTCACTCACCTTCCGCCGTGACCTCCGTCGGAAATATTTGCTAAAAGCCCGTCATGGTCCGCCCTTCCTTAAAAAAATTCCGCCGTATCGTCGTCAAGGTCGGCTCGTCGCTCCTGATCGATTCGGACGCCGGTGAAGTCCGGGCGTCATGGCTCGCGGCGCTGGCGGATGATCTGGCGAAACTGCACAAGGAAGGCCGCGAACTCCTGGTCGTGTCGTCCGGTTCGATCGCCCTGGGACGCAGCCGGCTGAAATTGCCGCGCGGCACGCTGAAGCTCGAGGAAAGCCAGGCCGCGGCCGCGGTGGGACAGATCGCGCTGGCGCGGATCTGGTCCGAGGTGCTGGGGCATCACGGCATCGGCGCCGGTCAGATCCTCGTGACCTTGCAGGACACCGAGGAGCGCCGGCGTTACCTCAACGCGCGCTCGACCATCGCCAAGCTTTTGGAATGGCGCGCGGTGCCCGTGATCAACGAGAACGACACGGTGGCCACCAACGAAATCCGCTATGGCGACAACGACCGCCTCGCCGCGCGCGTCGCCACCATGACCAGCGCCGACCTCCTGATCCTGCTCTCGGACATCGACGGCCTCTACGACGCGCCACCCGGCCGCAATCCCGATGCAAAGCTGATTCCGATCGTGCATTCCGTGACATCCGATATCGAAGCGATGGCTGGCGCCGCCGAATCGGAATTGTCGCGCGGCGGCATGTACACCAAGATCGAGGCCGCCAAGATCGCCACCACCGCCGGCACGCATATGCTGATCGCATCAGGCAAGATCGGACACCCGCTGCGGGCGATCGCCGAGGGCGGCCGCTGCACATGGTTCTTGACGCGAGCCAATCCTGTCACCGCGCGAAAGCGCTGGATCGCGGGCTCGCTGGAGCCGAAGGGTACGCTAACCATCGACGCCGGGGCGGTAAGCGCGCTGCGCGCGGGCAAAAGCCTGCTTCCCGCCGGCGTGATCCGGATCGACGGGCAATTCGCCCGTGGCGATGCCGTGGTGGTGCGCGGCCCCGACGCCCATGAGGTCGGTCGTGGCCTGGTCGCCTACGACGCCGGGGAGGCTGACCAGATCAAGGGACGCTCGTCGCCGGATGTGGCGGTGATCCTCGGCATTACCGGGCGGGCGGAAATGATCCACCGGGACGACCTGGTGGTGGGTCCGAACCGAACGCCTTCCGCCGGCTAGACGCGTTTTATTTACGCGAACCGGTATCCACCCACGGATCAAGCCCGAGGGCATGCTTCGCTCGAAAACGCTGTGGGCCATCGGCCTTGAGCGCAGCGATCCGCCTCGCAATCGCCTCGCCGCACGCCGCCGGACGTGGATTTCCCTGAGATTTCCATGCTAGGAGATGGCGCTGACGAACGCTGGAACCGATATGAGCGCACCACTAAAGGCTATCGACGGAAACGCCGATCTGCCGGCCCTGATGGCCGATCTGGCCACGCATGCACGCGCCGCCGCCCGGGTCCTGGGTGTTGCCTCGGCCGAGCAGAAAAATCGCGCGCTCGATGCGATGGAGCAGGCGATCCGGGCCCAGGCCTCGGTAATCCTCGCTGCCAATGCCGAGGATGTCGCCGAGGTTCGCGGCCATGGCGCGACCTCTGCCTTCATCGACCGGCTGACGCTGACACAGGCGCGCATCGATGCGATCGCCGACGGCATCAGGACCGTGCGCGACATTCCCGATCCGGTGGGCCGCGTGATCGAGAGCTGGCGGCGGCCGAACGGCATGACCATCGAGCGCGTCCGCGTGCCGCTCGGCGTGGTGGCGGTGATCTTCGAAAGCCGTCCCAATGTCGCCGCCGATGCCGGCGTGCTGTGTCTGAAATCCGGCAACGCGGTGATCCTGCGCGGCGGCTCCGACAGTTTCCGCTCCTGCCGCGCCATCCACGCCTGCCTGGTGCAGGGATTGCGCGAGGCGGGCCTGCCGGAGGCCGCCATCACATTGGTGCCGACCCGCGACCGCGCAGCGGTAGGCCTGCTGCTGACCGGATTGAACGGCGGCATCGACGTCATCGTGCCGCGCGGCGGCAAGAGTCTCGTGGCCCGCGTCGAGGCCGAGGCGCGCGTGCCGGTGTTCGCGCATCTCGAGGGCGTCAATCATGTGTATGTCGATCACGCCGCCAATCTGGAAATGGCGAAGTCGATCGTGCTCAATGCCAAGATGCGCCGTCCCGGCGTCTGCGGCGCTGCCGAGACCTTGCTGGTCGATCGCTCGGGCGCCGCGGAAAGCCTGAAGCCGCTCGTCACCATGCTGATCGAGGCCGGCTGCGAAGTGCGCGGCGACGACGCCGTGCAACGCGTCGATGCCCGGGTAAGGCCCGCGACCGAAGAAGACTGGGATACCGAATATGAGGACGCCATCATCGCAGCGAAAGTGGTCGATGGCGTCGACGCGGCGATCGCGCATATCCACGACCACGGCTCACACCACACCGATGCGATCGTGACCGAGGACGACAACGCCGCGCGCAAGTTTCTCAACGAGGTCGACTCGGCAATCGTGCTGCACAATGCCTCGACGCAATTCGCCGATGGCGGTGAGTTCGGCTTCGGCGCGGAGATCGGGATCGCTACCGGGAAATTCCATGCCCGCGGTCCGGTCGGCGCCGAGCAACTGACCAGCTTCAAATATCGCGTCCTTGGCACCGGACAGACGCGGCCGTGAACATCAGGGCGTTTTCAAGCGAAAGCCTGCCCCGGACGCGATCCGGAGCGGTGATCGTTTCGCGTGAGGAAAAGACGACAGTCTCGCGGGTGCCGTGGATCCGTTGAAGGAAGCGCCAACCGCGTCGCGCCCTGTCGTGCGGGCGGTCCCGTTCTATGCCGACGGCATGCGGATCGGCCTGCTCGGCGGCTCATTCAATCCGCCGCATGCCGCCCATCGGGCCATCAGCCTGTTTGCGATCAAGCGCCTGAACCTCGACCGGGTCTGGTGGCTGGTGACGCCGGGCAATCCGCTCAAGGATAATGGCGGCCTGCATGACCTGGATCAACGGGCCGAGGCGGCACGCCGAGTAGCCAACGATCCGCGCATCGATGTCAGCGGTCTCGAAGCTGTCATTGGAACCCGCTACACTTACGATACGATTGCATATCTGCGCCGCCGCGCCTCCGGCCTGCGCCTGGTCTGGATCATGGGCGCCGACAATCTCGCGCAGTTCCATCGTTGGCAAAACTGGCGGGGTATCGCCTCCGAGGTGCCGATTGCCGTCATCGACCGCCCGCCGCAGAGCTTTCGCGCACTTTCCTCGCCCGCGGCGCAGGCGCTGGCAAATTTCCGCCTGCCCGAGAGCAGGGCCGGCCGGCTCGCCGACCAGCGCGCGCCCGCCTGGACCTTCCTGACCGGGATGAAGCTCAATCTGTCGTCCACCGGATTGCGGAACCCGGACGGTAGCTGGAGGAAGTGACGCGACAGGGTTACTGGAATATTGAAACCATTAACCCCACATGCGTAGTATGGTCGGCGGGCGCCGGAGGATTCGGCGTTCGCGATACAGTGAAAGGAATGGTCCCTGGCCACATCCGTATTGTCCAAATCTGTGTCAGCCAAGTCTATGTCAACCAAGTCTGGGGCAGCTAAGTCCGGGTCAGCTAAGTCCAAGACGCGTAAAACATCGACAAAGGCGCAAGTCTTGAAGGCACAAGTCTTGGAGGCACAAGTCTTGGAGGCGCAAGCGGCCGCCGACACGACCCTGAACATGATCCTCTCCCGCCTCGACGACATGAAGGCGGAAGAAACTGTCACCATCGACCTCCGCGGCAAATCAGCATTTTCCGACTACATGGTCGTCACCACGGGCCGGGTAAACCGGCACGTCGGCGCGATTGCGGAAAATGTCACCAAGGGTCTCAAGGAAACCGGCATCAAAGGTGTCCACGTCGAGGGCTTGCCCAATTGCGACTGGGTGCTGATCGATTCCGGCGACGTGATCGTGCACGTCTTTCGACCCGAGGTGCGCGAGTTCTACAATCTGGAACGATTGTGGACGCAGGAGCCTGCGGCGGCGACGGCGATCTGAGGCTTGAGCCGGTGCGAATCGGCCCGAACGCATGGTAACATGCGGCGCGCAGCGATTTGCGCGTGCCGATCGCGCACTGCACAAACCGGTCTAACTTTGCCGGAAAATGCTTTGAATGCGCCTTGTCATCGTTTCCATCGGCCGGCTGAAGCAGGGCCCTGAGCAGGAGCTGGTTGAGCGCTATCGCAAGCGCTTCGACGATATCGGCCGCAAGCTCGGCTTTCGCGGCCTTGAAATTCGCGAGATTCCCGAGAGCAGAGCCCGCGACACCGCCACCCGGATCGCCGAGGAAGCCGCGGCGATTTCCACCATCGTCCCTGAGAAGTCGGTGTTGGTGGCGCTGGACGAGCGCGGCGACAACCTCGATAGCGCCAGTTTTGCCCGGCAACTCGGCCGCTGGCGGGACGATGCGGTTGCCCAGGCCATTTTTGCGATCGGCGGCGCCGACGGACTTTCGCCCGATTTACGGCGCAAAGCGAAACTCGACATTGCATTCGGCTCGGCGACCTGGCCGCATCAAATGGTCCGCGTCATGCTTCTGGAACAGATTTACCGAGCCGCCACCATTCTGGCCGCTCATCCCTATCACCGCGCGTGAGCCGCGCGGGCACAGGCGACAAGGGCACCGATCAGGGTTCGATGCAGCGAAATCCGGATACCGATTCGCGTTTCGACGCCGTGCGCCGCGGCCATTTCCGTGCATTCCGGATCCCGCTTTCGATCGCATTGCTGTCGGCGGGACTTTCCGGCAACATGCCGGCAACGGCGCAAGTGGCGGCCACGCCGCCCGCGCCGGCTTCGAGCCCGTCACCCGACGAGATCAAGCAGCGCGAGCAGGAACTGGAAGCCGCCCGCGCCCAGCAAAAGAGCGCCGCCGACACCCAGGAGAAACTCAAGGCCGACATCGCGGCCATCGGGCAGGATCGCAGCAAGCTCTATCAGCAGTTGATCGACATCGCAGCCCAGGTGCGCGGTGTCGAGACCAAGATCGACGACGCCGAGACGCGGCTGCGGCCACTCGATGCCCGCGAGCAGCAAATTCGCGGCTCACTGGATTCGCGCCGCTCCGAAATTGTCGAGGTGCTGGCCGCTCTGCAACGCGCGGGCCGCCGCTCGCCACCGGCGCTGCTGGTACGCCCCGAGGACGCGCTTGAGTCGCTGCGTACCGCGATATTGCTAGGATCGGTGGTGCCCGAGTTGCGCGCCCGTGCGCAGAAACTCGCCGGCGAACTCGGCGAACTGGTCGCGCTTCGCAAGACCATCGCCACCGGGCGCGACCGGTTGGCGGCCGACCGTGACAACCTCAAGAAAGATCAGATCAGGCTCGCAGCCCTGATCGACGAACGACAGCGGCAGCAGAATTCGATCGAGAAGGACATGGCGGCGGAAAGCGCACGTGCGGTCGAGCTGTCCAAACAGGTCGACAGCCTCCAGGGCCTGATTGCGAAAATGGAGCAGGATTCCAAGGCCGCTGCGAAAGCGGCCGCCATTGCCAATCTGCAGGGGACACCACCCAATCCCAACGGCAAGCCGAATCTAGGAGCGCTCAAGGATCCGTCGCGAATGAGCCCTGCGGTCGCCTTTGCCGCTGCCAAGGGCTTATTTGCTCTGCCGGTAAACGGTACCAAGATTCGTGATTTTGGCGGTTCCGACGGCGTGGGCGGTGTCGAGAAAGGCATTTCCCTGGCAACCCGGCCCGGCGCGCAGGTCACAACCCCGTGTGATGGCTGGGTTGTCTACGCGGGTCCGTTTCGCAGTTACGGACAACTCTTGATCCTCAATGCCGGTGGCGGGTATCATGTCCTGATCGCCGGGATGGAGCGCATTTCGGTTAACATCGGCCAGTTTGTACTTACGGGGGAGCCGGTTGCGACCATGGGGACAACCTCCCAGGTCGCGTCTATTCTCGCTGCCAGCGCGAGTCAGCCCGTGCTCTATATCGAGTTCCGTAAGGACGGCACTCCAATCGATCCCGGCCCATGGTGGGCCGCAAATGAAGGCGAGAAGGTTCGCGGATGATGCGCAAGACGACTTTGGTTCTTCTCAGCGCCGCTGCCGGCGCGGCTGCGATGCTGTTCGTGACCCAGCCACGCTCGGTGTTCATGGGATCGAGCGCGCGTGCCGCCACCGCCGACACCTATCGTCAGCTCAATTTGTTCGGCGACGTGTTCGAGCGTGTCCGCAGCGACTATGTCGAGAAGCCTGATGACAGCAAGCTGATCGAATCCGCCATCAGCGGCATGCTCTCGGGCCTCGATCCGCATTCGAGCTACATGGACGCCAAGAGCTTCCGCGACATGCAGGTGCAGACCCGCGGCGAATTCGGCGGCCTCGGCATCGAGGTCACGATGGAAGACGGCCTGATCAAGGTGGTCTCGCCGATCGACGACACGCCGGCGTCCAAGGCCGGCATCATGGCCAACGACATCATCACCCATCTCGACGACGAAGCGGTGCAGGGGCTCACGCTCAACCAGGCGGTCGAGAAAATGCGCGGGCCGGTCAACACCAAGATCAAGCTGAAGATCATCCGCAAGGGCCAGGACAAACCGCTCGACATCACGCTGGTGCGCGACAACATCCGCGTCCGCTCGGTGCGCGCGCACGTCGAAGGCGGCGACATCGCCTATATTCGCATCACCACGTTCAACGAACAGACGACCGAAGGCCTCAAGAAGGAAATCGGCAACCTGCAGAGCCAGATCGGCGACAAGCTCAAGGGCTACATCATCGACCTCAGGAACAATCCCGGTGGACTGCTCGAAGAGGCGGTGACGGTGTCCGACACCTTCCTCGACCGCGGCGAGATCGTCTCCACCCGTGGCCGCAATGCCGAGGAAACCCAGCGCCGCGTGGCTCATCCGGGCGACCTGACCAAGGGCAAGCCGGTGATCGTGCTGATCAATGGTGGTTCGGCTTCGGCTTCGGAGATCGTCGCCGGCGCACTCCAGGATCACAAGCGCGCGACGCTGGTCGGCACCCGCTCGTTCGGCAAGGGTTCGGTGCAGACCATCATTCCGCTCGGGTCCGGCAATGGCGCGTTGCGCCTGACCACGGCGCGTTACTACACCCCTTCGGGCAAATCGATTCAGGCCAAGGGCATCGTGCCCGATATCGAGGTGCTGCAGGATGTCCCGGACGAACTGAAGTCGCGCACCGACACCAAGGGTGAAGCTTCGCTGCGCGGCCATCTGAAATCCGACGGCGACGAGAAGACCGGCTCGCAATCCTACGTGCCGCCGGACGCCAAGGACGACAAGGCGCTCAAGATGGCCGACGATCTGCTGCATGGCATCAAGGTCAATCCGAGCGCCGCCGCCAATGGCGACAAGGCGGCGAACGACAAGGCCGCAAACGACAACACGGCCGACAAGCCCGCCGCCGCCCCGGATGCCCACTGATCGTACTTCGCCCGGCGGGCCGGGTTGAAAGGCGATCTTGAGAAGGCGGCCTTTTGAAAAGGCGACCTTTTGAGGCGACCTTTTGAGGCGACCTGGGGCCGCGCTGTTGCGGCATGGGTTCCGGCGGCGGCGCGCCGGTCAAGGATCCGGCCAAGCCGAATTGCCTGAGCTTGCGATGTGCGGCTGAATGGGCCGGCCGTGGTATCTTCGGCCGGTCTGATTCGGGGAGATCCATGGCAGAGACGGCCGACGATCTGAGCGCACCGCTTGGACAGGGCGCCGTGCGCGCCAAGCGCCGGTTTCGGCTGCCTTTTACCGCCATGCAGGCGCTCGCGGCGCTGCTGGGCCTGTCGCTGGCGACCTTCGCGGGTTTTGCGATCTTCAATGACAACCCGTTCGGCGGCGAGCCGATCGTGCGCATCGCGATCCCGCAGGAGAGCCCGGGCGAAAGGCCCGCGGCCGCCCATTCGCCCGAGCCGGCGGCGAAGACCGCGCCCAAGCAGGCCGCATCGGGCAGCCAGCAAACGGTGACCATGATCGACGGCTCGAGCGGCGCCCGCCACGAAGTCCCGATAGGGCCCGACGACGGCAGCGACAAGGCCGAAGCTGCTTCGACGTTTCCGGCGATGATGACCGGGATAGACCCGCGGCTGCTCGAAAAATCGCGCTACGGGATGATCCCGGTGGCCGCCGATGGACTGAAGCCATTCACGGTCTACGCGGCCGAAGCCGACCGTGCGAAGGCGGCGAAAATGCCGGTGATCGCCGTCGTTGTCGGCGGCCTTGGCGTCGGTGCGGCAAAGACCACCGATGCCATCATGAAACTGCCATCCGCGGTGACGCTGGCGTTCACCCCCTACGGCTCGGACCCGGGCAAGCTTGCAGAGCGGGCGCGCGCGCAGCGTCATGAGATCCTGCTGCAGATTCCGATGGAGCCGTTCGATTATCCCGACAACGATCCCGGCCCGCAAACCCTGCTTACGACACTAAGCCCGGAACAAAATCTCGACCGGCTGCATTGGGATCTCAGCCGGTTCCAGGGTTATGCCGGCATCGCCAATTTCATGGGAGGCCGTTTCGTGGCCGCCGATGCGGTGATGCAGCCGATCATCCGCGAGGCGGCCAAGCGGGGACTTGGCTATTTCGATGACGGGTCGTCGCCGCGCAGTGTCGCCGCCTCGGTGGCGGCAGGCCAGGCCATGCCGTTCGCCAAGGCCGATGTCAGCATCGATACCGTGCCAACCGCGGTCGAAATCGACCGCGCGCTCGCCAATCTCGAGACGCTGGCGAAAGACCACGGCACCGCCATTGGCGTCGCCACGGCGCTTCCGGTCTCGATCGAGCGGATTGACGCCTGGTCCAGGACGCTGGAAAGCCATGGCATCATGCTGGTGCCATTGACAACCGCGATGCTGAAATCAAAATCAAGCTAGGACAGGATCCGGAAAACGGTCGACCTTTGACCGGCCGACGTCTCGCCCGCAGCATCGAGCCCGAAGCGACAAGAGGCCTTCACGGATGGCGCGTTACGAGGACCTGCCCTACCGGACCTGCGTCGGCATGATGTTGCTCAATGCAGCGGGGCGCGTCTTCGTCGGCCGCCGCGCCGGCGGCATCGAGCATGTCGATGATGCTCATGTCTGGCAGATGCCGCAAGGCGGCGTCGATCCCGGCGAGGACACCTGGCAAGCGGCCAGGCGCGAACTCTACGAGGAAACCAGCGTCCGTTCGGTCGAAAAGCTTGGCGAGATCGCGGACTGGCTGACCTATGACATCCCGCGTACCGTGGCCGGCCGCACCTGGAAGGGGCGCTATCGCGGCCAGCGGCAAAAATGGTTCGCGCTTCGCTTCACCGGCGACGATGCGGAAATCAACGTCGCCAGCCCGGGCGGCGGCCACAAGGCCGAATTCGTCGGCTGGCGGTGGGAGCCGATGAAAAACCTCCCCGGTCTGATCGTTCCGTTCAAGCGGCCGGTCTATGAGCGCGTGGTGAAGGAATTCGCAAAGCTCGCGGGCGATTAGTTTTTTGATGCGTTTTCCTTAAGCGAACCCGATCCCCCTTCGCCCGAAAACGCTTGAGCGCGCAAAGCCGATCCCGATGGCTGAGACAAGACCGTACCGTCCCAATGCCGGCGTCGCACTGTTCAACGCCTCGGGGCACGTGCTGATCGGCCGGCGTTTCAGGGACGACGGGCCGGAAATCGTGCTGCCTGGCCTCGAATGGCAGATGCCGCAAGGCGGCATCGACGAAAACGAAAATCCGCGCGAGGCGGTGATGCGCGAACTCTGGGAAGAGACCGGCGCAAGGGATGCTGAATATCTCGATGAGACCGATTGGCTGACTTACGAATTTGCGCCCTACTCCGGCCCGCCATCGCATCGGCTGGCGAAATTCCGCGGCCAGCGCCAGAAATGGTTCGCATTGCGCTTTACCGGACGCGACGACGAGATCGACCCGTTGCAGTCGCGCAATGGCCAGCCGGCGGAATTCGACCAATGGCGTTGGGAGCGGCTCGACCGCGTCGCCGATCTCGTGGTGCCGTTCCGGCGCGAGGTCTATCGCGCGGTGGCGCTGCGGTTCGCGAAGTTCACCAGCTACTGAATTAGTGCATCGCCGTCGTGTTGAGCTGGTGCTGGATGCTCTTGAAGTGATCGAGTCGCTCGATGGCGCGGTCGAGCTCCGAGCCTTCCTTTTCGGCGAGCTTGGCTTCCATACCGGCGATCTGGTCGGCGAAGGCCTGCCGGTCCAGCTCCTCGAGCGAGGTTGCGACATCGGCGAGCACGGTAAGGCCCTTTTCGTTGACCTCCGCAAGACCGCCGAGCACGATGATCTTCCGATGCGTGCCGCCTTGCGTCACGACCATGATACCCGGCCGGATCGCGGCCACAACCGGCGCATGACCGGCGAGTACGCCGAAATCACCTTCGACGCCGGGAACGTCAACCTGGTCGACTTCGCCGGAGAAGGCGAGCTTTTCAGGAGAGACGAGATCGAAGTGGAAGGTGGCCATGGGAGTACCTAGCGAATGGTGAGTGGCGAATAGCGAGTGGCGAGGGAAGAGAGCAGCTTTCTACTTGCCACTCCCTGTTCGCCATTCGCTCGCTTACGCCGCTTCAGCGGCCAGCTTCTTGCCCTTTTCGACCGCCTCGTCGATCGTGCCGACCATGTAGAAGGCGGCTTCCGGCAGGTGATCGTATTTGCCCTCGCAGAGGCCGCGAAAACCCTTGATGGTATCGGCGAGGTCGACAAACTTGCCGGGCGAACCGGTGAAGATTTCAGCCACGTGGAACGGCTGGGACAGGAAACGCTCGATCTTGCGCGCGCGCGCGACCGTCAGCTTGTCCTCTTCCGACAGCTCGTCCATGCCGAGAATGGCGATGATGTCCTGCAGCGACTTGTAGCGCTGCAGCACCTGCTGAACCTGGCGGGCGGTCTGATAGTGCTCTTCACCGACGACGAGCGGCGAGAGCATGCGCGAAGTCGAGTCGAGGGGGTCCACCGCCGGATAGATGCCCTTTTCGGAGATGGCGCGGGACAACACGGTGGTGGCGTCCAAATGTGCGAACGAGGTCGCGGGCGCCGGGTCGGTCAAGTCGTCGGCCGGGACGTAGATCGCCTGCACCGAGGTGATCGAACCCTTCTGCGTGGTGGTGATGCGCTCCTGCAGCGCGCCCATGTCGGTGGCGAGCGTCGGCTGATAGCCCACCGCCGAAGGGATGCGGCCGAGCAGCGCCGACACTTCGGAGCCCGCCTGGGTGAAGCGGAAGATGTTGTCGACGAAGAACAGCACGTCCTGGCCCTGGTCGCGGAAGTGCTCGGCGACCGTCAGGCCGGTCAGGCCGACGCGGGCGCGGGCGCCGGGCGGTTCGTTCATCTGGCCGAACACCAGCGCGCATTTCGACTTCACGCTCGGATCGGGGTTGTGCGGATCGGCGTTGACCTTGGATTCGATGAACTCGTGATAGAGGTCATTGCCTTCGCGGGTGCGCTCGCCGACGCCGGCGAACACGGAGTAACCGCCGTGCGCCTTGGCGACGTTGTTGATCAGTTCCTGAATCAGCACGGTCTTGCCGACGCCGGCACCGCCGAACAGGCCGACCTTGCCGCCCTTGGCATACGGCGCCAGCAGGTCGACAACCTTGATGCCGGTGACGAGAATTTCCGCTTCGGTCGACTGGTCGGTGTAGGTCGGGGCTTCCTGATGGATGGCCCGCTTGGCCTCGGCCTTGATCGGGCCGGCTTCATCGATCGGTTCACCGATCACGTTCATGATGCGGCCGAGGGTGCCATCGCCGACCGGCACCGCGATTGGCTGGCCGGTATCGCTCACTTCCTGTCCACGCACCAGACCTTCGGTTGCGTCCATCGCGATCGTACGCACGGTGGATTCGCCGAGATGCTGCGCGACCTCCAGAACCAGGCGGTTGCCGCCATTCTTGGTTTCCAGCGAATTGAGAATGGCCGGCAAATGGCCCTCGAACTGCACGTCGACGACGGCGCCCATGACCTGGGTGACGCGACCGATCTGGTTGGCTGCTGTGGCCATGAATGCTCTCCTTCGAATATCCTGTACGTGAACGCCGTTGTGTTCGTCCGCTAGACCGCCTCGGCGCCGGAGATGATCTCGATCAGCTCCTTGGTGATCTGGGCTTGACGGGTTCGGTTGTAGACCAGGGTTTGCTTGCGGATCATTTCGCCGGCATTGCGCGTCGCGTTATCCATAGCGCTCATCTGCGCGCCATAGAACGAAGCGTTGTTTTCCAGCAGCGCGCGGAAGATCTGCACCGCCAGGTTGCGCGGCAACAGGCGGCTGAGGATTTCGTCTTCTTCCGGCTCGTATTCATAAGATGTCGCCGGGGCGGTCGAGGCCTTCTCTTCCACGACGAGCGGAATGATCTGCTGGGCGGTCGGAACCTGGGCGATCACCGACTTGAACTGCGAGTAGAACAGCGTGCAGACGTCGAATTCGCCTGCCCCGAAACGCGCCAGCACCTTCTTGGCGATGTCCTCGGCATTGACGAAGCCAAGCTGGCGGACCGAGCGCAGATCGACGTGCTCGATGATCTGCTTGTCGAAGGTCCGGCGAAGCTGCTCGTAGCCCTTGCGGCCGACGCAGAAGAACCTGACTTCCTTGCCCTCGTTCATCAGCGACAGCGCCTGTTCGCGCGCAAGGCGGACGATGGCCGAGTTGAAGGCGCCGCACAGACCGCGCTCTCCGGTGCAAACCAGCAGCAAATGCACCTGGTCCCTGCCGGTACCGGCCAACAGGACAGGCGCGCCGGGTGAACCTGCCGCCGCGGAAGCAATGTTGGAGATCACCGCGTCCATCTTCTCGGCATAGGGTCGCGCCGCTTCGGCGGCCGTCTGGGCGCGTCGCAACTTGGACGCCGCAACCATTTGCATGGCCTTGGTGATCTTCTGCGTCGCCTTTGTCGAGGCGATGCGGACCCGCATGTCTTTCAGTGAAGCCATTCTTCGTTCACCCCGGCGGTCCGAACCCTTCGATCAAGCCGCTTGCCTGTCCTGGTCGTCATGCCCGGGATTGTCGCGGGCATGACCTCTGTCTATTACGCGAACGACCTGGCGAAACCTTCGACCGCCGATTTCAGCTTCGCGGCGGTGTCGTTGGAGAGGTCGCGGCTGTCGCGGATCGAATTGAGGATGTCGGCATTCTTGCCGCGCAGCAGCGACAACAGGCCGTCCTCGAACGCCTTCACCTTGTTGAGCGGCAGCGGGTCGAGATAGCCGTTGGTGCCGGCCCAGATCACGCAGACCTGCTCTTCCATCTTCAGCGGCGAGAACTGCGGCTGTTTCAGGAGCTCGGTCAGGCGCGAACCGCGGTTGAGCAACCGCTGCGTCGAGGCGTCGAGGTCGGAGCCGAACTGCGCGAACGCCGCCATTTCGCGGTACTGCGCCAGCTCGCCCTTGATCTTGCCGGCGACCTTCTTCATCGCCTTGGTCTGCGCCGACGATCCGACGCGCGACACCGACAGACCGACGTTCACCGCCGGACGGATGCCCTGGAAGAACAGATCGGTTTCGAGGAAGATCTGACCGTCGGTGATCGAGATGACGTTGGTCGGAATGTAGGCCGAGACGTCGTTGGCCTGGGTTTCGATGACCGGCAGCGCGGTCAGCGAGCCCGAACCCTGGTCCTTGTTGAGCTTCGCGGCGCGCTCGAGCAGCCGGGAATGCAGATAGAACACGTCGCCCGGATAGGCTTCACGGCCGGGCGGGCGCCGCAGCAACAGCGACATCTGGCGATACGCCACCGCCTGCTTCGACAAATCGTCATAGATGATGACGGCGTGCATGCCGTTGTCGCGGAAGTATTCGCCCATGGTGCAGCCGGTGAACGGCGCGATATACTGCATCGGCGCCGGATCCGACGCGGTCGCGGCAACCACGATCGAATATTCAAGCGCGCCCTGCTCTTCCAGCACCTTGACGAATTGGGCGACGGTGGAGCGCTTCTGGCCGATCGCGACATAGACGCAATACAGCTTGATGTTCTCGTCCGGCTGCGCGTTGAGCGGTTTCTGGTTGAGGATGGTGTCGAGCGCGATCGCGGTCTTGCCGGTCTGGCGGTCGCCGATGATCAGTTCGCGCTGACCGCGGCCGATCGGGATCAGCGCATCGATCGCCTTCAGGCCGGTCGCCATCGGCTCGTTGACCGATTTGCGCGGAATGATCCCCGGCGCCTTGACATCGACGCGCATGCGCTTCTCGGCCTTGATCGGGCCCTTGCCGTCAATCGGATTGCCGAGCGCGTCGACCACGCGGCCGAGCAGGCCCTTGCCGACCGGCGCGTCGACGATGGCGCGGGTGCGCTTGACGGTCTGGCCTTCCTTGATCTCGCGGTCGGCGCCAAAAATCACGATACCGACATTGTCGGTTTCAAGGTTCAGCGCCATGCCGCGGGTGCCGTTTTCGAACTCGACCATTTCGCCGGCCTGGACGTTGTCGAGGCCGTAGACGCGGGCGATGCCGTCGCCGACGGACAGCACCTGTCCGACTTCGGAAACTTCGGCTTCCTGGCCGAAATTCTTGATCTGATCCTTGAGGATCGCGGAAATTTCCGCGGCGCGGATGTCCATCAGCCTGCCTCTTTCATCGCGTTCTTGATCGAATTGAGTTTGGTACGAAGCGAACTATCCACCATGCGGCTGCCGAGCTTGACCACGAGGCCGCCGATGATGGTGGGGTCCACATTCACGTTGAGCGCAACATCCTTGCCCGTCACCGATTTCAGCGCGGTCTTCAGGGCGTCGAGATTCTTCTCGCTGAGCGTTTCGGCAACCGTCACCTCGGCGGTGGCCTCGCCCTTGAACCTGGCGACCAGCGCGCGGAAGGCGCGGATCACGTCGGCCACCGCGAACAGGCGGCGGTTGGCGGTGAGCACTTTCAGGAAATTGGCGGAGATGCCGGCAATGCCGGCCTTGTCGAGCACGGCGGCGAGCGCCTTTGACTGCACGTCCGCCGAAAAAACCGGGCTGCGCACCAGACGCTTCAGATCTTCGCTGTCGCCCAGCATCGCGGCGAAGCGATCGAGATCGGCCTTTACGGCGTCGATGGATTTCTCATCGCGCGCCAATTCGAACAACGCCGTTGCATAACGGCCGGACACACCTGACACGGACGAATCTTCTGCAGCCACAAGCGCGCTCTTTTCAGCTGTCAAATTCGCAAGGCAAAAACCGTCGCCACGCTGCGGCGCCCATTCAAGCCCTTGGAATTCAAGCGGGACTTCGATTTTCGACCGGCACGAAGTGCCGGAACCGTAAAAAATCGCGGCTTTGCTAACATAGCAGGCGCGCAGGTGCAACATGACGGGCCTATCTCGCGATGCCCTGTCGCAGCGCGCGCGCCGGCATTTTTTCACGCCGGTGTTTCCGAAGAAATCCGCTGCCGCACGGCGAGAACGAATCACGTGGCTGCAGGCTATCGTCTCCGGAACCCAAAATTGTTCCGCGTTCCGCTGAATGAATCGATGACGTAGTCGCCAGAAACGGCGCCGGCTGGCCTGAGTCGTTCCGTCAGCCCATTACTTGCGTAAATCTCGTCACGTCAGCTGAAAGCTTACTTTACAAGTAATTCAAAGTAATTAATTGGTTAATTATTTGTTAAACCAAAAGATGAATGGTTACTGGCTGATTACCTTTGTTCCCTCACAAGATATTTCAGCGCGATACAAAAGAGCTATACTGCCAAACTCACGCCTTATTCACTGACCAAACGGCGCCCCGTCGCAACCGCAACGGGGGCTCCACTTGTCACATTTGTGGCAATACTATCTTGAGGGACAGATATATGATCGTAACTAAAAAGCCAGCGCTCGGAACTCTTACTGGGTCACGCACAGCACTCGCTGTTCTCGCCGCAACCGTCGTGTTCGGCGGGGGCATTTCGGAGGCTTCGGCAAAATCCCATCGCCACTACCGTCACCACGCCTGGCATCACCATCATACCAGCAACGTTGCCGCGGCCGGGTCTTCCTGGCGCGATGCCAACGCCTCCTTCGCACACTCCTCAGCCACCGGGCACGCCTTCTCTGGCGCCGGCCGCACTTTCTCGGGCATGGCTTCCTATTACGGTAATGAGTCCGGCAGCCGGACCGCCTCGGGCCAGCGCATGAACGCCAGCGCCATGACCTGTGCCCACCGCTCGTTGCCCTTCGGCACCAAGCTGCGCGTCACCCACGGCGGCCGCAGCGTCGTCGTCACTGTCAATGACCGTGGCCCGTTCGTGCGTGGCCGGGTACTTGACCTTTCGACCGGCGCCGCCCGTGCCCTCGGCCTGACCAGCGCCGGCGTCGGCCGCGTCACCGCCGAAGTCGTCTCCTGACGGCGCTCCAGATCCTTTAACTCGCGTAAGTGTTGCGTTGCGTACCGTCGCAGGGGTTCCTGCGCACTCAAGAAAAGCCTGTCGTCGCAAATGACGGCGGGCTTTTTTTCGCTTTCCGGACTACAGGAAGCTCTGCGGATCGACGTCCACTTCGAGCTTGAGATTGCCCCTGGTCTTGGGCGCGACCGCGAGCCATTGCCGCAGATAGTCGGAAAGGTCGACATTGCGCAGCGATTTCACCAACAAGCGGAAACGGTAGCGACCCTTGATCACCGCAAGGGGCGCTTCGGCGGGGCCGAGCACCTGAATCCGCTCGTCGATCGGCGCGATCGAGGCGAGCTTGCGGGCAAACCCTTCCGCGCTCGGCCGGTCGCCGGCCGAGACGATCAGGCTCGCCAGCCGTCCGAACGGCGGATAGCCCGCGCGTTCGCGCGATGCGATCTCGCTCCCGTAAAACGCCTCGCGGTCGCAGGCCACCAGCGCCTTCATCACGGGATGATCGGGCTGGTGCGTCTGCAGATAGCCGACGCCGCGGCCCTGCTCGCGCCCGGCACGGCCGATCACCTGGTTGAGCAACTGGAAGGTGCGCTCGGCGGCGCGGGGGTCGCCATTGTTGAGGCCGAGATCGGCATCGACCACGCCGACCAGATTGAGCCGCGGAAAATGATGCCCCTTCGCCACCAGCTGCGTGCCGATGATGATATCGACGCGGCCCTCCGCAATCTCGTTCAATTCCGAACGCATGGTCTCGACCGAGGTGATCAGGTCGCTTGACAGCACCATGGTGCGCGAGTCCGGGAACAGTGCCGCCGCCTCTTCCTGCAAGCGCTCGACGCCGGGCCCGACCGCAACCAGGGTCTCCTCGGCCTGGCAATGCGGACAGGCCCGCGGGCGCGGCGTCGAGAAGCCGCAATGATGGCATACCAGCCGCTGGCGGAAGCGGTGATCGACCAGCCACGCATCGCAGATCGTGCAGGCAAAGCGATGTCCGCAAGCCCGGCACAGGGTCAGCGGCGCGTAGCCGCGGCGGTTGAGGAACAACAGCGCCTGTTCGCGCCGCTCGACCGCATTCCTGATCTCGTCGGCCAGCCGCGGCGAGATGAAACGCCCGCGCGGCGGCGGCTCGCGCCTGAGATCAATCGCCTCGATATGCGGCAGGTGCTGGCCTCCGAACCGCGACGGCAGCGCCACGCGCTGATAGCGCCCCTTGCGGGCGTTGACTTCGGTCTCGACCGACGGCGTCGCCGACGCCAGCACCACGGGAATCCCGGCGATATGCGCGCGCACCACCGCCATATCACGGGCATGGTAGTGTGCGCCGTCGTCCTGCTTGTAGGCCTGGTCGTGTTCCTCATCCACGACGATGAGTCCGAGATCGGCATAGGGCATGAACAGCGCCGAGCGAGCTCCGACGACGACAGGCGCGGCCCCCGAGGCGATCGCCGCCCAGTTGCGTGCGCGGGTGCGCGGCGTCAGCTCGGAGTGCCATTCCAGAGGTCTGGCGCCGAAGCGGGCGGCGAAGCGATCGAGAAACTGGCCGGTCAGCGCGATCTCCGGCATCAGGATCAGCGATTGCCTGCCGCGCCGGATCGTCTCGGCGATCGCCTCGAAATAGACTTCGGTCTTGCCCGAGCCGGTGACGCCATCGAGCAGCGCGGTGTGAAAGCTGCCATTCGCCGCCAGCGTCCGCATCGCGTCGACCGCGCTGCGCTGCTGGCGCGAGAATTGCGGCTGCGCGAAGGCCGGATCCGGCGCAGGCGGCGGCGGTGGAGGCGGCATGACTTCCGTCGCCAGCGTGCCTTCGTCGACGAGGCCGTCAATCACGCCGGCCGAGACGCCGGCCTCGCGCGCCGCATCCGATTTGCCATGTAGAAGACCGTCGGACAGGCACGCGATGACGCGCCGCCGCGCCGGCGTCATGCGCGGCGGAGGTTCGCCGACCAGCCGCACCCCGACCCGCGCCCGCTCGGGGCCGAGGTTTTCGCCCATCCGCAAGGTCATGCGCAGCACCATGCCGCGTGCCGACAGCGTGTAGTTCGAAACCCAATCGACCAGCGAGCGCAGTTCCTCCCTCAAGGGCGGCACGTCGAGCTTTTCGCCGACGTCCTTGAGGCGGTTGTGCAGGCGCGGGGCGGGCCTGGCGTTTTCCGCCCAAACCACCGCAACCACCTGGCGTGGCCCGAGCGGTACGCAGACGACGTCGCCGGGCTTGAGCTCCATGCCGCGCGGCACCCGATAGGAATAGGCCTGATTGAGCGCGACCGGCACCAGCACGTCGACGATTCGCGTCGACGATGCGGCGGAGGTGGAGGCGCGGATCGAATGGTCCATCGGGAATCAATCTCGCCGGGCGGAAAGCGCCGCTAACTTAAGACCGCATGGCGGCGGGGACCAGCCTCCGCCGCGGAGGGTTGGCGCGAGTTAGCCAACGGTAAACGAAAGAGGTGCGATATATAATGTTCGCAAATCACGCTGAAGGCAGCTCAATGGCCAAGGCCCGAGCCAAAACCGAAGTCCAGCCCCTGGAGCTCACCTGCGCCGACGAGACGCTGTCGCTGGAGGTGATGCGCTGGCTGTCGCATCTGCGCGCCGAGCGGCGGCTGTCGGCGAAGACGCTGGAAGCCTATGCCCGCGACGTTCGCCAGTGCCTCGCCTTCCTCGCCGAGCATTGGGGGGCGCAGGTGACGCTGAAGCGCTTCGCCGCGCTCGAGGCTACGGATATTCGCTCGTTCCTGGCGATGCGGCGTGCCGACGATATCGGCGGACGCTCGCTGGCGCGGTCGCTCGCCGGCCTGCGCTCGTTTGGGCGTTTCCTTGAACGCGAGGGCAAGGGCAGGGTCGGCGCGTTGTCGGCGATCCGTGCGCCCAAAATCGGCAAGAGCCTGCCGAAGCCGATCCAGATCGCGGCGGCAAAACGCCTCGCCGATGCCGACGAGCGCGCCGGCGAGGATCGCGATCCCTGGATCTGGGCGCGCGACGCCGCCGTGATGGCGCTCTTATATGGATCGGGACTGCGCATTTCCGAGGCGCTCGGCCTGAAGCGCCGCGAGGTGCCGGGGCCCGGTGAAGGCGACGTGATCATCGTGACCGGCAAGGGCAACAAGACCCGCATGGTCCCGGTGCTGCAAAACGTGCTGGCGCTGGTGCAGGATTATGCCGCGATGTGTCCGCACCCGTTGCCGCCGGAGGGGCCGATGTTTGTCGGCGCGCGCGGCGGTCCGCTGAAAGCGCGCATCATCCAGCTCACCATGAAGCGGTTGCGCGGCGCACTCGGCCTGCCGGACAGCGCGACGCCGCACGCCTTGCGGCATTCGTTCGCCACCCATCTGCTGAGCCGCGGCGGCGATCTGCGCGCGATCCAGGAATTGCTCGGCCACGCCTCGCTCTCGACCACGCAAATCTACACCGGCATCGACAGCGAGCGGCTGCTGGAAGTGTATCGCAACGCCCATCCGCGCGCCTGACCGGGGCGTTATCAACCTCGCGATAGCCCGATCGCCATGCTTGCCCCCTTGCGCCGGATATGCCGTTCGGTCAATCCTGAAGCCTGTCAGGCAGCGGGAGTGTACCATGAGCGCACATGAGAGCATGGAGCAGGCGGACCAGGCCAAGGAAGCTTCACACGAGAACCGGAACATCGCGCTGTTGATCGCCGTGATTGCGTTGTGTCTGGCGCTGTCGGAGACACTCGGCAAGGGCGCCCAGACCGAGTCCATCGCCAAGAATGTCGAAGCCTCGAACCTCTGGGCCTTCTTCCAGGCCAAGAGCATCCGCCGCACCACGGTGCAGACAGCCGCGGAACAGGCCAGGCTCAGCCTCAGCGCGGCAGGCGACGATGCCGCCAAGGCCGCGGTGCAGAAGCAGATCGACGATTGGCAAAAGACCGCGGCGCGCTACCGCTCCGAGCCCGAGACCAAGGAGGGCACCGAGCAGCTTGCCGAGCGCGCCAAGGTAGCCGAGGAAGAGCGCGACCTCGCCCAGGCGAAATACCACCACTATGAACTGGCATCGGCGGCATTCCAGATCGGCATCGTCCTGGCTTCGGCGACCATCATCACCGGCATGCTCGCGCTGGCCTGGATCTCGGGCCTGCTGACACTTCTGGGCGTCGCATTCACCGCGCTCGGCATCTTCATGCCGCATCTGCTGCACCTGCCGTAGCGGCGCCCTTCCCATCTTCACCCCTCCCTATGGGAGAGGTGCGATGGACATCGGCTCTATTTTTTCGAGGTGACGCAAGCCGCGCGCTACCGCGCTTCGCGCACGCTTTTGCGGAAGCGCTGGATCAGGCGCAGCGTGCGCGACGACCAGCCCTCGCCATCGCCGCGCAACAGGTCGAGGATGCGCACCCTGATCGGCTCGACCAGCGCCTTGGCCTTGGCGCGCAGCGCGAGCACGAACTGATAGAGCTTCTCGAACCACGCCATCTCCAGAAGCTTTGGCCGCGTTACATCGAAGATGAACGCGGCGACGCCGACGCCGAGGAACTTCGCGAAGATGATGGTGAGGACGGCGCTGATCCAGTATTCGTGGGCCAGCAGCCAGAACCCGACCAGCTTCAACGGAAACAGCGGAATCACGGGCACAATGAACACGATCAACGTCATCGCCGGCGACAGCGAATCGACGCGCTCGGCGAGCCATTGCTTGAAGGCGTGCAGCGGGATCAGCGCCACGAACCACGCGACGATCGGCTCGAGATGATCCCAGAGCCACGCCTCGATCAGGAAGATGATCGCGAGCAGAACCCAGAGCGGCTGAAGCAGGCGGCGCATCATGCGTGTCATCCCCCGCCCGGCGCGAATCGGACGCAGGGATCACATATGGATCGCGCGCTTGCCGACTGCAAGCGCGGCTTCCTTGATCGCCTCCGAGCGAGTTGGATGGGCGTGGCAGGTGCGCGCCAGATCCTCGGCGGAACCGCCGAATTCCATCAACACCGCCGCCTCGTGAATCATTTCGCCGGCCTCGCGGCCGACGATGTGAACACCAAGCACCCGATCGGTCTTCGCATCCGCGAGAATCTTCACAAAGCCCTCCGTGGTCTGGTTGACCTTGGAGCGGCCATTGGCGGTAAAGGGAAATTTGCCGACGGTGTATGCGATGCCGGCCTGCTTCAGTTCTTCCTCGGTCTTGCCGACGGAGGAAACCTCCGGCGTGGTATACACAACGCCCGGGATGACATCGTAGTTCACATGGCCGGCTTGCCCTGCGAGAATCTCTGCGACCGCGACGCCTTCGTCCTCCGCCTTGTGGGCCAGCATCGGTCCCGCGATCACGTCGCCGATCGCGTAAATGCCCTTCACGCTGGTCGCAAAATGCGAATCAGTCTGCACCCCGCCGCGATTGTCGAGCGCGACGCCGGCCTCTTTCAGTCCGAGGCCCTCGGTGTAGGGCACGCGCCCGATGCAGACCAGCACCACGTCGGCTTCCAGCGTTTCCGCCGCGCCGCCTGAAGCGGGCTCGATCGTCGCTTTCAGCGTCTGGCCCGAGGTGTCGATGCCAGAGACCTTGGCGCCAAGCCTGAACGCGAAACCCTGCTTTTCCAGGATACGCTGGAATTGCTTCGCCACTTCGCCATCCATGCCGGGCAGGATGCGGTCGAGGAATTCCACCACCGTGACCTTGGCGCCGAGCCGGTGCCAGACCGATCCGAGTTCGAGACCGATCACGCCGGCGCCGACGATCAACAAATGCGAGGGCACCTTGTCGAGCGACAGCGCACCGGTCGACGACACGATGCGCTTCTCGTCGATCTCGATGCCCTTCAGCCGCGCGATGTCGGAGCCGGTGGCAATCACGATGTTTTTGGTTTCGACCGTCTGCGTCTTGCCGTCGCGGCCGGCGACCTCGACCTTGCCGGCGCCGAGAATCCTGGCCGCGCCGGCGATGACGTCGATCTTGTTCTTCTTCATCAGGAACTCGACGCCCTTGACGTTGCCGTCGATGCCCTGCTGCTTGAAGTTCATCATGGAAGGAAGATCGAGGGTCGGCGCGGCGACACTGACGCCCATCTTCGCAAAGGAATGCCCGGCTTCCTCGAACATTTCGGAGGCGTACAGCAACGCTTTCGACGGCATGCAGCCGACGTTGAGACAGGTGCCGCCAAGCGTGGCGTTCTTCTCCACCACGGCGACCTTCATGCCGAGCTGCGCCGCGCGGATCGCGCAGACATATCCGCCCGGACCGGTACCGATGACGACGAGGTCGTAGCTGGCCATGATGGAAATCCTGTTGCTGAATTCTGTGACCGGTTTTAACGCCCGCCGGAGACATCGAGGATCGCGCTGGTGACGTAGGAGGCGTCATCCGACATCAGCCAGACGATGGCGTTGGCAATCTCCTCGGCCGTGCCGACGCGCTTCATCGGCACATTGCCGGCGAGGCGATGCGCGCGGTCAGGCTCGCCGCCGCTGGCGTGGATATCGGTATCGATCAGCCCGGGCCGGATCGCGGCGACACGAATGCCCTCGTCCGCGACCTCGTGGCCAAGTCCGATCGTGAACGAATCGATCGCGCCCTTCGACGCCGCGTAATCGACATAGGTGTTGGGCGAACCGAGTTTGGCCGCGACCGACGACAGATTGACGATAACGCCGCCCTGGCCGCCATTGCGGGTCGACATCCGTTTCACGGCCTCGCGCGCGCATAACATGCTGCCGGTGACGTTCACGGCCATCATGCGCTGGATGCGTTCGAACGACATGTCCTCGACCCGCATCGACGGCCCGACGATGCCGGCGTTGTTGACCAGCGCGCCCAGCGCGCCGAACGCATCGGCGGCCTTGAACAACGCCAGTATATCGCTTTCCTCGGCAACGTCGCATTTCACCGCGATCGCCTTGCCGTTCTTCGCCTCGATGGCGCCGACCACCTGTTTCGCGGCGGCTTCATTGCTGGCATAGCCGACGACGACGCGAAACCCTCGCGCCGCGGCGGCGAGCGCCGTGGCGCGGCCGATGCCGCGGCTGCCGCCGGTGATGATGACGACCTTGTCGGTCAAACCCTAGCTCCCCGAAGCCCCCGAATCGATCGCACTGATATCGCGGCCTGCGACTGCGTCAGAGATCCAGCACCAGCCGCGCCGGATCTTCCAGGCTTTCCTTGACCCGCACCAGGAACGTCACCGCTTCCTTGCCGTCGATCACGCGGTGATCGTAGGACAGCGCCAGGTACATCATCGGGCGAATCTCGACCTTGCCGCCGATCGCAACCGGGCGCTCCTCGATCTTGTGCATGCCGAGAATGCCGGACTGCGGCGCGTTCAGGATCGGCGTCGACATCAGCGAGCCGTAGATGCCGCCATTGGTGATGGTGAAGGTGCCGCCCTGCATCTCGTCGATCTTGAGCTGGCCGTCGCGGGCGCGGCGGCCGAAATCGGCGATGCTCTTCTCGATCTCGGCAATCGACTTGTGATCGCAGTCGCGCACCACCGGCACCACCAGGCCCCTGTCGGTGCCGACGGCCACGCCGATGTGGTAGTAATTCTTGTAGATCAGGTCAGTGCCGTCGATCTCGGCATTGACGGCCGGAATATCCTTGAGCGCCTGCACGCAGGCCTTGGTGAAGAAGCCCATGAATCCAAGTTTACTTCCGTGCTTCTTCTCGAACACATCCTTGTACTGGGCGCGCATCGCCATGATGTGGCTCATGTCGACCTCGTTGAAGGTCGTGAGCATCGCGGCGGTGTTTTGCACGTCCTTCAGCCGCCGCGCGATGGTCTGGCGCAGCCGCGTCATCTTCACGCGCTCCTCGCGCGCGGCATCGTCGGCCGGCGACGGCGCGCGGACCTGCACCGCGGCCGCCGGCTGATTGACCGGGGTCGGCGCGGCAGCCGCCTTCTCGATCGCGGCCAGCATGTCGCCCTTGGTGACGCGCCCATCCTTGCCGGAGCCTGGCACCGTCGAGGCATCGACGCCGCTTTCGGCGGCGAGCTTTCGCACCGACGGCGCCAGTGGCGCATCGGCCGGCGGTGCCTTCGGTGTTTCCTTGGGTGTTTCCTTGGGTGTTTCCTTGGGTGCTTCCTTGGGCGCAGGTGCGGCGGCCGCAGGCGGCGGCGCGGGGGCGGCGGGTTTCGAGGCCGCTGGCGCAGGCTTGGCAGCAGCGGCGCCATCGTTGATCTGCCCGAGCAGCGCGCCGACCGCGACCGTCTCGCCGTCCTTGGCGGTGATCTCGCCGAGGGTGCCGGCGGATGGCGCCGGCACCTCGATGGTGACCTTGTCGGTCTCAAGCTCGACCAGCGGTTCATCGACCGCGACGGCATCGCCCGCCTTCTTGAACCAGCGACCGATGGTGGCCTCGGTCACGGATTCGCCGAGCGTCGGAACGCGAATTTCAGTCATGGTCTGTTTCCTCAAATGGCCTTTGACGGTCACCGTCCGCGACGGCCGACGATGCGAACCGGTATCCACTTCGCTCGAAAACGCTCCAGTTCAGTCACGGTGCGAACAAATCGCTGGCGTGCGGCTTGCCCCGTTTTCGCGGAGCACGACGAATTCAGGAATCAGTTCAGCGCCTCATCGAGCAGCGCCTTGAGCTGCGCCAGGTGCTTAGACATCAAACCGGTTGCGGTTGCCGCCGCCGCCGCGCGTCCGGCATAACGCGGACGCCTGTTCGACGCGTTGATCTGGTTCAGCACCCATTCGAGATAGGGCTCGATGAAATGCCACGCGCCCATGTTGCGCGGCTCTTCCTGGCACCAGACCACCTCGGCGTTCTTGAATCGACCAAGGTCCTGCACCAGCGCCTTCAGCGGCACCGGATACAGCTGCTCGAGCCGCATGATGTAGACGTCGTCGATGCCACGCTTCTCGCGCTCGTCGTAGATGTCGTAGTAGACCTTGCCCGAGCACAGCACGACGCGACGGATCTTTTCGTCCGGCACCAGCCTGATCTTCTCGTCCGGCAGCATCTGCGCATCATCATAGAGGACGCGGTGGAACGTGGTGTTCTCGCCCATCTCCTCGAGCCGGGACACCGCCCGCTTGTGCCGCAGCAGCGATTTCGGCGTCATCAGGATCAGGGGCTTGCGGATTTCGCGGTGCAGTTGTCGCCGCAACACATGGAAGAAATTCGCCGGCGTGGTGGTGTGGACCACCTGCATGTTGTCTTCGGCGCACAGTTGCAAATACCGCTCGAGCCTGGCGGAGGAATGCTCCGGTCCCTGCCCTTCATAACCATGCGGCAGCATGCAGACCAGACCCGACATGCGCAGCCATTTGCGCTCTCCCGACGAGATGAACTGGTCGACCACGACCTGGGCGCCGTTGGCGAAGTCACCGAACTGCGCCTCCCAGATCGCGAGCGCGTTCGGTTCGGCAAGCGAATAGCCGTATTCGAAGCCGAGCACCGCTTCTTCCGACAACAGCGAGTTGATGACCTCGTAATGGCCCTGGTCGCCGCCGAGATGGTTGAACGGCGTGTAGCGGCTCTCGTCCTCCTGATCGATCAGGACCGAATGGCGCTGCGAGAAAGTGCCGCGCTCGCTGTCCTGGCCGGACAACCGGACGTGATGGCCTTCCTGCAGCAACGAACAGAACGCCAGCGCCTCGGCGGTCGCCCAGTCGATGCCGACGCCGGTTTCGATCGCCTTGGCGCGGTTCTCCAGAAAGCGCTGAACGGTGCGATGGACCCGGAAACCATCGGGCACCCTGGTGATCTTGCGGCCGATACCCCTGAGCACGGCGAGATCGACGCCGGTGACGCCGCGACGCGGGTCCTCCTCGGCGTCGGCGGATTTGAAACCGGCCCATTTGCCGTCGAGCCAGTCGGCCTTGTTCGGCTTGTAGCCGGTGCCGGCCTCGAGTTCGGCATCCAGCCGCGCCCGCCAGTCGGCCTTGGCCTTCTCCACCTCGCCTTCGGTCATCACCCCGTCGGCGATCAGCCGCCTGGAATAGATCTCGACCGTGCCGGGATGCGATGCGATCTTCTTGTACATCACCGGCTGGGTGAACATCGGCTCATCGCCTTCGTTGTGGCCGTGCCTGCGATAGCAGAACATGTCGATCACGACGGGCTTGTGGAATTTCTGCCGGAACTCGATCGCGACCTTGGCCGCGAACACCACGGCTTCCGGATCGTCGCCGTTCACATGGAAGATCGGCGCATCGATCATCTTCGCCACGTCGGACGGATAGGGCGAGGAGCGCGAATAGCGCGGATAGGTGGTGAAGCCGATCTGATTGTTGACGATGAAGTGAATGGAGCCGCCGGTGCGATAGCCCTTCAGGTCGGACAGGCTGAAGCATTCCGCCACCACGCCCTGGCCCGCAAACGCGGCGTCGCCATGCATCAACAGGGGCAGCACCGAGATGCGCTGGTCCGGTGGATCGCCGTGCTGGTCCTGTTTGGCACGCACCTTGCCGAGCACCACGGGATCGACGATCTCCAGATGCGAGGGGTTGGCGGTCAGCGACAGATGGATCCTGTTGTTGTCGAACTCGCGGTCCGATGAGGCGCCGAGATGGTATTTGACGTCGCCGGAACCTTCGACGGCGTCGGGATTGGCAGAGCCACCCTTGAATTCATGAAACAGCGCACGGTGCGGCTTGCCCATCACCTGCGTCAGCACGTTGAGGCGGCCGCGATGCGGCATGCCGATGACGATTTCCTTGACGCCGAGATTGCCGCCACGCTTGATAATCTGCTCCAGCGCCGGAATCAGCGATTCACCGCCATCGAGGCCGAAGCGCTTGGTGCCGGTGAATTTGAGATCGCAGAATTTCTCGAAGCCTTCGGCCTCGATCAGCTTGTTGAGGATCGCGCGGCGGCCCTCGCGGGTGAAACTGATTTCCTTGTCCGGCCCCTCGATGCGTTCCTGGATCCAGCTTTTTTGCGCGGCGTTGGTGATGTGCATGAACTCGACGCCAAGCGTCTGGCAGTAGGTGCGCTCGCAGATGGCGACGATCTCGCGCAGCGTCGCGTATTCCAGGCCCAACACGTGGTCGAGGAAGATCTTGCGGTCGAAATCGCCGTCGACAAAGCCATAGGAGCGCGGATCAAGTTCCTCGCGATCGCGCGGCGGCTCAATGCCGAGCGGATCGAGCCTGGCGTGGAAATGACCGCGCATCCGGTAGGCCCTGATCAACATCAAGGCGCGCACCGAATCGCGCGTCGCCTGATGGACGTCGGCCGCCGATAGTTCGGTGCCCTTGTCAGCGCCCTTGTCAGCGCCCTTGGCCTGCGCCTTGGCGGCAAGCTTGGTTCCGACCGCCTTCTCGATCTGCACCCAATTGCCGTCGAGCGCGGAGGTCAGATCGTCCTTGGGCGCGAGCGGCCAGTTGTCGCGTCCCCAGGAGGCGCCTTCGGCGTTCTTGCGAACGTCGGCGGGCGCATCTTTCAGACTCCTGAAGAATTCCTGCCATTCGGCATCGACCGAGCCCGGATCCTGCTCATAGCGGGCGTAGAGATCGTCGATATAGGCGGCGTTGGCGCCCTGCAAAAATGAAGAGAGGGCAAATGCGGCATTCGCGTCCTGGCGAGACATGATTGCGTCCTGGTGATTTCGCTTCGCGCATGGAATACGGCGCTGACGGCCGAACCGCAGGCCGGATCGGCGTGACAGACGGCTTTTACCCTATATGGGGCGAATGTTCGCGCTCAAAAGAAGCAAGTATTGAATTACGACTTCAACTTTTCAACAAGGGTTTTTCCGAGCCGCGCGGGCGATGGTGAGACGGTAATCCCCGCCGATTCCATCGCCGCGGTCTTGGATCCGGCATCGCCCTTGCCGCCGGCGATGATCGCGCCGGCATGACCCATGCGGCGTCCGGGAGGCGCCGTGACGCCGGCGATGAAGCCGACCATCGGCTTCTTGCGGCCGCGTTTGGCTTCGTCCTTGAGAAACTGGGCGGCATCTTCCTCGGCCGAACCGCCGATTTCGCCGATCATCACGATCGAGGTGGTCTTGGGGTCGGCCAGAAACATCTCCAGCATGTCGATGAATTCGGTGCCCTTGACCGGATCACCGCCGATGCCGACCGCGGTGGTCTGACCGAGACCTTCCTGGGTGGTCTGGAAAACCGCCTCATAGGTCAGCGTGCCCGATCGCGAGACGATGCCGACGGTGCCGGGCTTGAAGATGTTCGCCGGCATGATGCCGATCTTGCATTCGCCGGCGGTCATCACGCCCGGGCAGTTCGGCCCGATCAGGCGCGACTTCGATCCCGTCAGCGCGCGTTTGACCCGGACCATGTCGAGCACCGGAATACCCTCGGTGATGCAGACGATCAGCGGGATTTCCGCATCGATGGCCTCGCAGATCGCGTCCGCGGCCCCCGGCGGCGGCACGTAGATCACCGAGGCGTCGGCGCCCGTCTCCTCGCGCGCTTCGGCGACGGTGTCGAACACCGGCAGGCCCAGATGCATCGAGCCGCCTTTGCCCGGCGAAGTGCCGCCGACCATCCTGGTGCCGTAGGCGATCGCCGCTTCGGAATGGAACGTGCCGTTCTTGCCGGTGAAACCCTGGCAGATCACTTTTGTATTCTTGTCGATCAGGATGGACATGAGACTGCTTTCGCGAAACGGGTCAAAGGATGCGCCGGTAGACGCCGGTGAGCACGTCGGCCCATCCTTCCGCGTCGGGCGAGAACTGGATTTTCAGGCTGTAGGTGTCGGCGTCGATGACTTCATAGATATGGCGGGCGTTGCCGCGCAGCGAACCGCGCACCAGAATCAGCGATTTGCCGCTCCAGCCGCCGGAAGCCGGCGATGGCGGATAATAGCCGAGCGAATCGTGCCAGAACAATTTGTAGAGCCGATCCTCGCGATCGTAGGTGAACACGCCATGGGTCGCGAAGCTATCCTTGCCGTCGCGCTTCTGAACCGTGTCCTGGATCAGATAGAAACCGTTGAGATCGATGCGAGCCGAAACATGCGAGGTCGCGGGTCCGCCCGTGAGCCAGCGCGACTGATAGACGACCTCCTCGCCGCTCCACTCGCCGGCGAACGCCGCGAGCTTGCGGTGCTCCTCCAGCGGTGCCGGCGCGGCGAGATGGTCATTAGCCATCGGCTCAGGCTCCCTTGACGGCCTTGACGATCTTCTGCGCGGCGTCATCGAGATTGTCGGCGGACAGCACGTTGAGGCCGGATTCGCGGATGATCTTCTTGCCGGCATCGACATTGGTGCCCTCGAGCCGTACCACCAGCGGCACCTTCAGGCCGACTTCCTTCACCGCGGCGACGACGCCCTCCGCGATGACGTCGCACTTCATGATGCCGCCGAAGATATTGACCAGGATGCCCTTCACATTGGGATCGGCCGTGATGATCTTGAACGCCGCGGCGACGCGCTCCTTGGTGGCGCCACCGCCGACATCGAGGAAATTCGCCGGCGCCATGCCGTAGAGCTTGATGATGTCCATGGTGGCCATCGCAAGGCCCGCGCCGTTGACCATGCAGCCGATATTGCCGTCGAGCGCCACATAGTTCAGCTCGTATTTCGAGGCCTCGATCTCCTTGGCGTCTTCCTCGGTCTCGTCGCGCAGCGCCAGCACTTCCGGATGACGAAACAGCGCGTTGTCGTCGAACGACACCTTGGCATCGAGCACGCGCAGCACGCCCTGCTTGGTGACGACGAGCGGGTTGATCTCCAGCATCGCCATGTCCTTGGCGACGAAAGCGGCATAGAGTTGTGTCACCAGTTTTTCCGCCTGCTTGGCGAGATCACCGGTAAGTCCCAGCGCTTTCGCAACCTTGCGGCCGTGATGGCTCATGATGCCGGTCGCGGGATCAACCGAGAAGCTGACGATCTTTTCCGGGTTCGCGTGGGCGACGTCCTCGATGTTGACACCGCCTTCGCTCGACGCCACGAACGACACTTCCGAGGTCTCGCGGTTGACCAGCATCGACAGATAGAACTCCTTGTCGATGTCGGAGCCTTCCTCGATGTAGAGGTGGTTAACCTGCTTGCCGTGCGGCCCGGTCTGCACCGTAACCAGCGTCGCGCCCAGCATCTGCCTGGCGAACTCATTGACCTCGGCGACCGATTTGGCGATGCGTACACCGCCCTTGTCGCCGGCGGAGGCTTCCTTGAACTTGCCCTTGCCGCGGCCGCCGGCATGGATCTGGCTCTTCACCACCCAGATCGGGCCCGGCAGCGTTCTGGCCGCGACATCGGAATCAGACGCCCGCAGCACCGGCACGCCCTTCGAGATCGGCACCCCGAACTCGTGCAGTAGCGCCTTGGCCTGGTATTCGTGGATATTCATCTGGACGCTCCCCCGACCGTTGCGCCGTGAATCTGCGGATTCACTTCAGGTTTGCCGGTATATCACAACAACTGCAACTTTGGCCCGCCTCGGAATTTCATCGCGCTCATTCTCGGCTCGCGCCCGGCGGCATTGCAGGCTCCGGCCGTTGCGGCCTGGCCGGCCGATCAGCGGCCGAGCAGATCGGGCGCGATCTTCTTGCAGGCATCGACCAGCCCCTGCACCGCGCCGACCGACTTGTCGAAGGCTTCGCGGTCCTTGCCGGCCAGTTCGATCTCGACAATGCGCTCGACCCCCTTCGAGCCGATCACGACGGGCACGCCGACATACATGTCC
This sequence comes from Bradyrhizobium sp., assembly GCA_018971675.1. Taxonomy (GTDB): domain Bacteria; phylum Pseudomonadota; class Alphaproteobacteria; order Rhizobiales; family Xanthobacteraceae; genus Bradyrhizobium. Next base: position 22,507 of record JAGXAF010000001.1, on the reverse strand, counting down.
TTCACGCCGAATTCGCCGTTGAGGTAGGCCGCGCATGGCAGCACGCGCTTCTTGTCGCGCAGATAGCTCTCGGCCATCGCGATTGCGGAGGCGGCCGGCGCATAGAACGCCGACCCGGTCTTCAGCAGGTTGACGATCTCGGCGCCGCCATTGCGGGTGCGGTCGACGATTTCGTCGATCCTTGCCTGCGAGGTCCAGCCCATCTTGACGAGATCGGGCAGCGGAATGCCGGCGACCGTCGAATACCGCACCAGCGGCACCATGCTATCGCCATGGCCGCCCAGCACGAAGGCCGTCACATCCTCGACCGAGACATTGAATTCGTCAGCGAGGAAATAGCGGAAGCGCGAGGAATCCAGCACGCCCGCCATGCCCACGACCTTCCTGGGCGGCAGGCCTGATGCCTTCTGCAGCGCCCACACCATCGCATCCAGGGGATTGGTGATGCAGATGACGAAGGCATCCGGCGCGTACTTCTTGATGCCGGCGCCGACCTGCTCCATCACCTTGAGATTGATGCTCAGGAGATCGTCGCGGCTCATGCCGGGCTTGCGCGGCACGCCGGCGGTGACAATGCAGACCTTGGCGCCGTCGAGCGGCTCATAGGAATTGACGCCGGTAAAATTCGCATCGAAGCCGTCGACCGGGGAGGACTGCGCGATATCGAGCGCTTTGCCCTGCGGCACGCCCTCGGCAATGTCGAACATCACGACATCGCCGAGTTCCTTCAGGCCGATGAGGTGAGCCAGCGTTCCGCCGATCTGACCGGAGCCAATCAAAGCAATCTTGTCTCGCGCCATGGGAATCTGTCCTTGAACAGTCAAGCAGGAGAGTGGAAGGAAGCTCTTTCGCTGTTATCCCTTTCGACTGCGCCGTTCAAGTCAGGCCACGCTCAATTGTCCGCCGCCGTCCTGATTTCGATCACGGTCAGGTCTCCACCAGTCCGGTGCTGGCGCCGCTGGCGGCGGAATCCTTGCGGCCATGAGGCAGCGCCAGATAGGATTCCGAACTCATTTCGATCAGCCGCGACGCGGTGCGCTTGAACTCGCGGGCCTCGTCACCGTCGGTCGCGACGTACAGCGACACCGGATCGGCCGCGGCCGACGCCATCAGCTTCACGGCATTGTCATACAGCGTATCGATCAACGCGATGAAGCGCTTGGCGGCGTTGCGCTCGGGATAATCCATGACCGGAATGTGGTCGATCAGGACGGTGTGATAGTCATGCGCGAGCCGCAGATAGTCGGACGCGGCCAATGGCTTTTCGCAGAGATCGGCAAATGAAAAACGCGCCACGCCATGCGCCGAACATGGCACACGAAGTACGCGGCCCTTGATCGAGATATCACGCGGCTTGCAGGGCGCGTTGGCGCTCAGGCTGTTCCAGGCCCTGACGAGCACCGCGTCGGCGCCGCGATCGGCCGGCACCAGCCACATCTTCGCGCCGGCGAGTTTCTCCAGCCGGAAATCGGTGCGCGCATCAAGCCGCAACACGTCCAGGCGATCCGATAGCTGGGCGATGAAGGGCAGGAACAGCGCCCGGTTCAGGCCGCCCTTGTAAAGGTCGTCCGGCGCGACGTTGGAGGTCGCGACCACCACGGTGCCGAGTTCGAACAGTTTCGAGAACAGCCGGCCCAGGATCATGGCATCCGCGATGTCAGTGACATGGAATTCGTCGAAGCACAGAAGCCAGGCGTGGTCGAAGATCGACTGCGCGGTCAGCGCGATGACGTCGCCGTCGGCCATTTCGCCGCGGGCGATGTTCCGACGAAAGCCGTAGATCCGCTCATGCACCTCGGCCATGAATTCATGGAAATGGGCGCGGCGTTTGTGCTCGACCGGCGACTGCTGGAAAAACAGGTCCATCAGCATGGTCTTGCCGCGCCCGACATCGCCGTAGATGTAAAGGCCGCGCGGCGGCGGTTCGTTCTTGTCGGCGAACAACCGGCCCAGCAGCCCCTGCTTGCGGACCGGCTTGTAGGTCGAAAGCCGCGCCTCCAGATCGGAGAGCGCCTCGGCGGCAGCCGCCTGCGCCGCGTCGGCCTCGATCGCGCCGGAGGAAACCAGCGACCGGTAGTGCGCGCCAAAGGAAGAAGCCGGCGTGGACAGCATGGCCCATTTTACGGCCCGGACCAGCGAAAATTGCAAGCCGGGAATTGGTGCGAGGAGGTATGCACCTTCTCGCCCGACCTGCTCTTGCAGGCAGCGGAACGGATCAGGCGCTCAACGCGTAGGAATCTTCCACCACATAAGGGCCGCCACCGGTGGAGGCGCGCGACGAGAACAGCACGAAGCGCGAGGCGGTGAACACCCGGGTCGGGAAATATCCGCGCACCGACAGATAATCCGCGACATCCCGGTTGGAGGCGTCGCGCAACCGCGCGAGCGTCACGTGCGGGGTGAATTTCCGGCCCTCCGGGTCGAGCCCGATCCGCTGCATCAGCCGTTCCAGTTCCGCCTGCAACTCGATCAATGGCCGGCTCGGCACCACCGAGGCCACCACCGCGCGCGGCTTTTTGCCGCCGAAACTCGACAGGCCTTGCAGCGTCACCTCGAACGGCTTGCGGTTGACCCGAAACAGCATCGAGGCGATTTCGTTGGCGGCCGTGCCGTCGATATCGCCGATGAAGCGCAGGGTGACGTGGTAGTTTTCGGGATCGACCCATCGGGCGCCGGGAAGGCCTCCGCGCAGGTTGGAAAGCGTCTGGCCGATCTCGGCCGGAATTTCCAGTCCGGCAAACAAACGCGGCATCGCAAGCCTCCCGATGTTGGGCAAGCCCCCGAAACGGCAAGCCGCTGTCGGGAAAACCACGCCTTGGAGACAACCCGGTGACGAATCACCGACACTGATTTCTACCGCAGTTATGTGACCCTGCGAAGGATGGGTAGCCCGGGCCGGGAAAACCCTGCGCTTAAGGTTATCGCGGCCCGTTTTTCAACTGCGCTGCCCGGCGATCGCGCCGAGCAATGCCTCCACATCGGGCAGGATGTTTTTCACGATCACATCGACGCCCTCCGCTGTCGGATGGATGCCGTCGGCCTGGTTGAGCCGGACATTGCCGGCGACACCGTCAAGGAAAAACCGATAGAGCGGCACGCCGAATGATTTCGACAGATCGGGATAGATGGCGTTGAAGCGCGCCGCGTAGTCACTGCCGTAATTCGGCGGCGCCAGCATCCCGCACAACAATACCGCGATCTTGCGCGCCTTCAGCCGCAGCAAGATGTCCGATAGCGCCGCGCGGGTGACCTTCGGGTCGAGCCCGCGCAGGGCATCATTGGCGCCAAGTTCGACGATCACCGCATCGGTTCCATCGGGCACCGACCAGTCCAGCCGGTCCCGGCCACCGGAACTGGTGTCGCCGGACACCCCGGCATTGGTCATCTCAACCGCAATCCCCTTGTTTTGCAAAGCCTTTTGTAATCGCTGTGGAAATGCGGCCGAAGCCGGGAGGCCTAATCCCGCGCTCAACGAATCACCCAGCACGACCATTTTGACCGGCCTGGTGGCTTGCGGCCCGGATGTCTGCGCGACGGCTGCGGGCACCGTCATCAAAGCGACCATCAACACGAGTATGTGCACGAACGGAACCATCCCGCCCTCGATTCGAGCTGCGGAAGTGCCATATGACCGGACCATGGACAGTCTCATCGAACCCTCGTCATTGGCCGGCCTCGAGCCGGACTCCATCGCGATCTCGAACATCAATCTCTCGCTGGGCACGGGCGCGGCACGCGTTCATATCCTGAAGGATATCAGCCTCAATGTGGCGGCGGGCGAAGCGATCGGCCTGATTGGGCCATCAGGTTCGGGAAAGTCCACGCTGCTGATGGTGATGGCGGGGCTGGAGCGTCCTGACAGCGGAGAGGTGGTGGTCAACGGCACTTCATTCAATGTCCTCGATGAGGACGCGCTGGCGCGCTTTCGCGGCCGCCAGGTCGGCATCGTGTTCCAGTCGTTCCATCTGATCCCGACCATGACCGCGCTGGAAAATGTCGCGGTGCCGCTCGAACTCGCCGGCAATCGCGACGCTTCGTCGCGCGCGGCGGAGGAACTTGCCTCGGTCGGTCTCGGCGACCGGCTGCATCATTATCCCACGCAACTGTCCGGCGGCGAGCAGCAACGCGTCGCATTGGCCCGCGCGCTGGCCCCTGATCCCGCGATTCTGGTAGCGGACGAACCGACCGGGAATCTCGACGAAGCCACCGGCAAGCAGATCGTCGACCTGCTGTTCACCAAACATGCCGAACGCGGCATGACGCTGGTGCTGGTGACGCACGACACCTCGCTGGCGCAGCGCTGCGACCGCGTGGTCAGGCTGCGCTCGGGCCGCATTGACGGCGCGGGCGGGAACCGCAAAGCCGCTTCATGAGCCTCGCTGCCGAATCCGTCCGCCCCGGCCGCGGCGCATCACTTTCGCTGCGTTTTGCCCTTCGCGAACTGCGCGGTGGTCTCCGCGGCTTCTATGTGTTCATCGCCTGCATCGCGCTCGGAGTGATGGCGATTGCCGGCGTCGGCTCGGTCGCCGCCAGCCTGGGCGAAGGTTTGGCGCATGAGGGTCGCACGCTGCTCGGCGGAGACGTCGCATTCTCGCTGATCCAGCGGGAGGCCAAGCCCGACGAGGTGGCCTTTCTTCGCGCGCGCGGACAGGTTTCTGTCGCGGCGACGTTGCGGGCGATGGCGCGCACCGGCAACGGCCGGCTCGCACTGGTCGAGATCAAGGCCGTGGACGAACACTACCCGATGCTGGGCCAACTCGTACTCGATCCGAAAATGCCCATCGCCGATGTTCTGGCCGAGCGCGACGGCGCATTCGGTGCGGCGGTCGATTCGACCTTGCTGGCGCGGCTCGACCTCAAGATCGGCGACCGCGTCAACGTGGGCAGCGCGACCTTTCAATTGCGCAGCACGGTCGACACCGAGCCGGACAGGCTGGCCGGCGGGCTTGGTTTCGGTCCGCGCTTCCTGATCAGCGAACAGGCCTTGCGCGCCACCGGATTATTGCAGCCCGGCAGCCTCGTGCGCTGGATCTACCGGCTGAAGCTGCCCGACAATGCCGCAGGCGATGCCGCGTCTGCAGCGCTGATCGACCAGGTGAGAACAGCGTTGCCGGAGGCCGGCTGGGAAATCCGCTCGCGCAACAACGCCTCGCCGCAACTGGAGCGCACCATCAACCGCTTCACCCAGTTCCTGACGCTGGTTGGCCTTGCCGCGTTGCTGGTTGGCGGCGTGGGCGTCGCCAACGCGGTCAAGAGCCATATCGATCGCCGCCGCGACGTGATCGCCGCGTTCAAGGCGCTCGGCGCCACCGGTCGCGATCTGTTTTCGATCTATCTGACGCAAGTGATTGTGCTGGCCGTGATCGGCTCGGTGATCGGGCTGGCGATCGGCGCCGCGCTGCCTTTCGTCATCGTTGGCGTGTTCGGCAAGCTTTTGCCGCTGCCGGTGGTCCCGGCACTGCATCCGGATGCATTGCTGCTTTCCTTCATCTACGGCCTGCTCACCGCGCTGGCCTTCGGGCTATGGCCGCTTGGCCGCGTCCATGACGTGCCGGTCGCGGCATTGTTTCGCGAGACCGTGACCGGCGAGGGACAGCGGCCCCGCTGGCGGTATCTGGCGCTGATGGCGGTGGTGGTCGCGTTGCTGATCGCGGTGGCGATCGGACTTGCCTATGACAAACGGATCGCGATCGCATTCGTGGTGTCCTCGATGGTGGTGTTCGCGGTGCTCCGCGGCGTCGCCGCCATCCTGATGGCGTCGGCGCGGCGTTTGCCGCGAAGCGGCATCACGATGCTAAGGCTGGCGATCGCCAACATCCACCGACCCGGCGCCCTGACGCCTTCGGTGGTGATGTCGCTGGGCCTGGGATTGGCAGTGCTGGTCACGATCACGCAGATCGACGGCAACCTGCGACGCCAGTTCCTGGCGGCGCTGCCGGATCGTGCGCCATCGTTTTACTTTATCGACATTCCGACCAGCGATGCCGTTCGCTTCGGCGAGTTCCTCAAGCGCACCGCGCCGCAATCGACGGTCGAGGACGTGCCGATGCTGCGCGGCCGCATTGTCGGCGCGCGCGGCGTCAAGGCGGAAGATCTCCATGCCTCCGCCGATTCCGAATGGGTGCTGCAGAGCGATCGCGGCCTGACCTATACCGGCGAGATTCCCAGGGGGTCGAAGGTCGTCGAGGGCAAGTGGTGGGGCGCGGATTACGATGGTCCGCCGCTGGTCTCGATCGAGAAGAAGATCGCTGACGGTCTGGGACTCAAGCTGGGCGATCCTATCGTCGTCAACGTGCTGGGCCGCGACATCACTGCCACCATCGGCAACATGCGCACCGTGGACTGGCAAAGCCTCGGCATCAATTTTGTGCTGGTGTTTTCGCCGAATGCCTTCAAGGGCGCGCCCCACAGCCACGTCGCGACGCTGACCGAGACGCACCCGGATCCGTCCGGCGATGTCCGGATCATCAAGTCGGTGGCGGACGCCTTTCCGATGGTGACCAGCGTCCGCGTCCGCGAGGCGCTGGAAACCATCGGTACGGTCGTGACAAATCTGGTGCTGGCGATCCGCGGCGCCAGCGCGGTCACCTTGATCTCGGCCATTCTGGTGCTGGGCGGAGCGCTCGCCGCCGGCCATCGGCACCGGGTCTATGACGCCGTCATTCTCAAGACCCTCGGCGCGACCCGGGCCCGGCTGCTGGGCGCCTACGCGCTGGAATATCTGATGATCGGCCTGGCGACCGCCGTGTTCGGCGTCATCGCGGGCTCGGTCGCCGCCTGGTTGATCGTGACCCGGCTGATGACGCTTAGCTTTGTCTGGCAGGCCGGAAGCGCCACCGCGGTGGTCACGGCCGCACTGGTCGTGACGGTGGGGCTTGGGCTGGCGGGCACGCTCTTGGCACTAAACCGGAAGCCTGCGAGTGTGCTGCGGAATTTGTGAAAAGAAATTTGTGAAAAATTGTATCGGCAACCGTTTAATGCGCGTTTTGCCGGTTTTGGCATGCGCGGAGCGACATTCAGCCGCGCATGCGAAGCTTGCAGCGAATGTGTTAGTTTCCCACATAGCAGTCGGGACAGATGCCGGTTTGATGACAAAAAAGTAATGTCCGCAAATGCCGGTATCTGGGATAGATTTCTATCCAGCGCCGCATACCCTTGTGCTCCGCCGGACAACCAACGGGAATTCGATCATGTCGGACCTAGACCGTAACTACGCTTCTCCTTTCGGCCGGGCCGCCGGGCGCGTTGACGCCGCGACCGTCGATGCCGGTCTGCGCGCCTACATGCTGCGCATCTACAACTACATGAGCATCGGCCTCGCCATCACCGGCCTCGCCGCGCTCGGTATCTACATGGCAGCGGTAACGACCGATCCGGCCGGCGCCGCCGCCAAAATCGGCAGCGCGTACCTGACGCCATTCGGATACGCGATGTTCGTAAGCCCCTTGAAGTGGCTGTTCATGCTGGCGCCGCTCGCCATGGTGTTCGCTATCTCGGCCGGCCTCAACCGGCTGCGGCCTGCGACCGCCCAGATGCTGTTCTGGGTGTTCTCGGCGCTGATGGGCGTTTCGCTGTCATCGATCTTCCTGGTGTTCACCCACACCTCGATCGTGCGGGTGTTCTTCATCACGGCCGCTTCGTTCGGCGCGCTGAGCCTGTTCGGCTACACCACAAGGCGTGACATGACCGCCATGGGCTCATTCCTGCTGATGGGGCTGTTCGGCGTCATCATCGCGAGCCTGGTCAACCTCTTCATCGCGAGCTCTGCGCTGCAATTCGTGGTGTCGGTGGTTGGCGTGCTGGTGTTCGCCGGCCTTACCGCCTGGGACACCCAGCGGCTGAAAAACGACTACATCTACGGCTACGCCTCGCAGGGCGGTGAGGTTGCGGAACGCGCGGCGATCTCGGGTGCGCTGTCGCTCTACCTGAACTTCATCAACCTGTTCACGCTGCTGCTGCAACTGCTCGGCCAGCGCGACTGACCCCATCGGTCCGCGTCTCGCGGAACGTTTGAAGCCCCGGCCTCGCGGCCGGGGCTTTTGTTTGGGCCCGATTTGTTTGACCCAACGAGAAACCGAATTTCCCTGCTGCGAAAACGATTCTATGCTCGCCTGATGCCCTCGCCCGAAATCAGGCCCGCAACCGAGGCCGACCTTACCTTCGTCACCGAGATTTACGATCACGCGGTGCGCCATGGCACCGCGACGTTCGAACTGATTCCACCCGATCTCGCCGAGATGACGCGGCGCTTTAAAGCGCTGATGGACGGCGGCTTCCCGTATTTCGTGGCCGAGGTCGATGGCCGCGTGATCGGATATGCCTATGCGGGACCGTACCGGCCGCGGCCGGCCTATCGCTTCACGGTGGAGAATTCGGTCTACCTGCAACCTGCGCTCCATCGCCGTGGCATCGGCCTGCAATTGCTGCAACGGCTGATCGCGGAATCCACCCGGCGCGGCTACCGGCAGATGATCGCCGTGATCGGCGATTCCGCCAACGCCGGGTCAATCGGCGTGCACACAAGATGCGGGTTCCAGATGATCGGGACCCATCCCGATGTCGGCCTCAAGTTCGGCCGCTGGCTCGACACCGTCATGATGCAGCTCGCGCTTGGCGACGGCGGCGCGACGGTGCCGAAAATATAACAGCCTCATGGTGAGGAGGCGCCCTTGCGCCGTCTCGAACCATGGCCACGGAACTAGCGGCTCATCCTTCGAGACGCGGCCAAGAGGCCGCTCCTCAGGATGAGGTCGTGCCTTACACCACCGCCAGCTTGCGGTCGATCGCCAGAAGCACGCGGTCGAGTTCATGGCCACGGCGCAGGATCAGTCCGGTCGCAGAGATGACGCTGTACATGCCCTGCCGGCGCGCCAGCCGCGGGTCCTTTTCGATGCGGTAGATCGGCACTTCGGAGGCGCGGCGAAACACGTAGAATACCGCGCGGTCCCTGAGAAGATCGATGGCGTAGTCGCGCCACTCGCCGTCGGCGACCATGCGCCCGTACAAATTCAGAATGCGATTGAGTTCGAGACGATTGAACGTCACCCGGTTCGGCAGCGGTCCCGCGGCAGCATGACGCACCGCCGCGCGGTTCTCGCTTGGATCGGTATCCTCCGACATGAAGCTCATGCACCATCTCCATCACCTCAAGGCAGGATCCGGAAGCCTGCACTTTTCGGATCATGCCGAGCCCGACATGATCGCGCCGGATGCCCGCCGCTGCAAGGGGTCGTTGTTGGCCGGGCCTCAATTAGCGCGCGACGACATGTCCCAGTGGAGCCGGCCCGAAGCGGGAAAATGTCGTCAAAAACGCCGTAACAGGATCGTTAGCAGAATCATAATACCGCCCCACTTCTGCCAAGCGACCGCCCCGCCGGTTTGCGACAAGCTAACCTTGCGTTGACCCGGTCCTTTCGGCACCGGATTCCTCAGCCCCCAGCCCCCCGGGGTCGTCGGGATCGGGTCTGTTCGCAAGATGGTTTGTTACCATGCCGGGCCAACGAGAGTTGGTCCTTTTCTTTTTTTGCGGTCCGGAATTGAAGGGGAACGCTATCGGAATGCGGCCGCGCAAGAGGCGCGGCAAGCGCCGTTGCTGCGGGAACAACGAAAAACCAATCAGGCCGGTTCGGGAAAATAAATTCAGTGCAGCTGGGTGTAGGCCGCGCCCAGCATCGGGCCAGGCCTGTCACGATTGCCGTCCTGGACATACACCGCGGCGGCATCGACGCCGTCGCGCGAGATGTTTTCCAGCGGCACGGTCCAACTGGAGGGAGTACCGTTCCAGTCGCCGACCTTGAGCAGATTGCGCACCACATTGTAGTAGGTGATTTCGCGGCCGCGATTTTCGCCGCGCCCGATCGAGATCGGCACTGCTTTCGAAACCGAGCATATCCACACTTCGCCGCGCATCGCAGCAGGCCCGCTGCGGGAAGCCGCCACCGAAACATTGATCTGCCTACCGGTTACCGACATCGAAACCGGCACCGACATCACGCCGTTGGTTTTCCCGGTTTCCTCGATGGCGTTTTCGATACCGGGGCGATCACTGCCGATCACATGCACGGACCCGTTGATGACCGCTTGCGGCGTATAGACGTCGCGATCGCCGCGCATATGGGAATAGGCCCGCTGGAGCGCGCTGAAACGCGAATCGGCCAGCGTGTCCTTCCAGCCGAGATAGTCCCAGTAATCGATTGGCATGCTTAGCGCGATGATCGATGGATCCTTTGACAGTTCGCCCATCAGCTTGTCAGCCGGCGGGCACGACGAGCACCCTTGCGAGGTGAACAGCTCCACAACGGCGCGCGGATCGGTGGCCTGGGCGGGGCGAATGATTGCAACAATCGCGCAAACGCCCAGCGCACCAGACCACCGCGCTATCGAACTGTTGCCCATCGTCCTGGTCATACTGGAAGGCCGTTACCTGCGAAAACCGGGGCAGTCCCACCGCCGTTAACCGATTCACCCCGCAGCACCGGATCGTACGTGCCTTCCAACGCAGGAAGGCTGCCCTTTAATAGGCTGCCTCCCCCCCACTCGCTACTCACTTCGCAGTGAGGCATCGATCACCACTCGCGCTACGCCGCGAGCTTGCGCAGCACATACTGCAGAATGCCGCCGTTGCGATAGTATTCAAGCTCGTCGAGCGTATCGATCCTGCATAGCAGCGAAACGCGCTGCAACGTGCCGTTGTCCGACACGATCTCCGCGGTCAATTTCTGGCGTGGCTTAAGGTCGCCCCGCAACCCCCGTATGGTTACGGTCTCATCGCCCTTCAGCCCGATCGACGACCATGAGACGCCTTCCTCGAAGGTCAGCGGCAGCACGCCCATGCCGACCAGGTTGGAGCGATGGATACGCTCGAAGCTCTGGCAGATCACGGCGCGCACGCCCAGCAGCCTGGTGCCTTTCGCCGCCCAGTCGCGTGACGAACCGTTGCCGTATTCGGCGCCGGCGAAAACCACCAGCGGCACGTTCTCCGCCTGGTACTTCATCGCGGCGTCGTAGATCGACATCTGCTCGCCGTCGGGCCAGTGCTTGGTCAGACCACCTTCCGGAATATTGCCGTCGGCGCCTTTCAGCATGAAGTTCTTGATGCGGATATTGGCGAAGGTACCGCGCATCATGACTTCGTGATTGCCGCGCCGCGTGCCGTATTGGTTGAAGTCGGCGGGACGCACCTGATGCTCCGACAGATATTTTCCAGCCGGCGAAGTCAGTTTGATGGAGCCGGCCGGCGAAATGTGGTCGGTCGTGATCTTGTCGCCGAACATCGCCAGGATCCGGGCATCGACGATATCGGCGATCGGCTCCGGCTGTTTTTTCATGCCCTCGAAGTAAGGCGGGTTCTGCACATAGGTCGAGCTCATGTTCCACCGATAGGTTTCGCTCCCGACCGTCTTGATCTTGCGCCAGTTGGTGTCGCCCTTGAACACGTCGCCGTAGCGCTTCTTGAAGATCGTCGCGGTGACGAACTTCTTCATCAGGGCGTTGATCTCCTTGGTCGTCGGCCAGATATCCTTCAGGTATACCGGCTTGCCGTCCTTGCCTTCGCCGATCGGCTCGGCCGCGAGGTCCCTGGTCACCGTTCCCGCCAGCGCATAGGCCACGACCAGCGGCGGCGATGCCAGATAGTTGGCCTGCACGTCCGGACTGACCCGCCCCTCGAAATTGCGGTTACCCGACAGCACGGCGGCGGCCACCACACCATTGTCGTTGATGGATTTGGAGATGTCTTCCTGCAGCGGACCCGAATTGCCAATGCAGGTCGTGCAGCCGAACCCCACCAGATTGAAGCCGACCTTGTCGAGTTCGGCCTGCAGGCCGGAATTGCTGAGATACTCGGCGACCACCTGGCTGCCCGGCGCAAGCGACGTCTTGACCCACGGCTTGGCCTTGAGACCCTTGGCCGCCGCATTGCGCGCCAGCAGGCCCGCCCCGATCAGCACGCTCGGATTGGAGGTATTGGTGCACGAGGTGATCGCCGCGATCACCACGTCGCCATGGCCGATATCGAAATCATGATTCTCGACCGGATAGCGCGTGGCGGAATCGCCGGACTTCTTGTATTCGCCGGCGAGCGCGGTGGAGAAGCCGCTGGCGACCGACGGCAGGGCGACCCGGCCCTCGGGGCGCTTCGGTCCGGCCATCGACGGCACCACGGAGCCGAGGTCGAGCGTCAGTGTTTCGGTGAACACCGGGTCGGTCGACTTGGCGCTACGGAACAGGCCCTGCGCCTTGGCGTAGGCCGAGACCAGCGCGACGCGGTCGGCCTTGCGGCCCGACGTCTTCAGGTAATCGATGGTCGCGGCATCGACCGGGAAGAAGCCGCAGGTCGCGCCATATTCCGGCGCCATATTGCCGATGGTCGCCTTGTCGGCCACAGAGAGATAATCAAGACCGGGGCCGAAGAACTCGACGAATTTTCCGACCACGCCCTGCTTGCGCAGCATCTGTGTCACCGTCAGCACCAGATCGGTCGCGGTGACGCCTTCCTTCATCTGTCCCTTGAGCTTGAAGCCGACCACTTCGGGCAACAGCATCGACAGCGGCTGGCCGAGCATCGCGGCCTCCGCCTCGATGCCGCCGACGCCCCAGCCGAGCACGGCGAGGCCATTGACCATGGTGGTGTGGGAGTCAGTGCCGACCAGCGAATCCGGATAGGCGACCTCGAAGGTGCCGGTTTTCCGGCCGACCGTCATCTTCTCCTTTTTGGTCCACACCGTCTGCGCGAGATATTCGAGATTGACCTGATGGCAGATGCCGGTGCCGGGCGGCACCACCGAGAAATTCGAGAACGCGCTCTGCCCCCATTTCAGGAACTCGTAGCGCTCCTGGTTCTGCTTGTATTCCTCGACTACATTCCGGGCGAAGGCCTTGTTGTCGCCGAAGAAGTTCACGATCACCGAATGGTCGATCACAAGATCGACCGGCACCAATGGATTGATCTTCTCGGCGTCGCCGCCGAGCGCCTGCATCGCATTGCGCATCGCCGCGAGATCGACCACCGCGGGCACGCCGGTGAAATCCTGCATCAGCACCCGCGCGGGACGGAACGCCACTTCATGCTCGAGCCTGCGCTTCTTCAGCCATTTCGCGACCGCGGCGATATCGTCCTTCTTGACGGTGCGGCCGTCCTCGTTGCGCAGCAGATTTTCCAGCAGCACCTTCATGGAATAGGGAAGCCTGGAAATTCCCTTCAAACCGTTCTTCTCGGCGGCGGCCAGGCTGTAATAGACGTAGGTCTTGCTGCCGACCTTGAGGGTCTTCCGGCATTTGAAGCTATCGAGCGAGGTCATGTGAAGAATCCAGTTCCTGGTTGCACCCGTTTATGGTATTTTGATACCTATCAGCTACGCTGATGACTTGCGGCGCCGGATCATGTGCTGCATCAAAGTCCGGGGTTATAGAACCTTTTAGAGTCTTTCCATCGGCACTGCCACACCACCATCGGCTCGCGGCAGGGCCTCACCTACAAATTCCGCTGCGGTACCCACGGCGTCCCAGAGGGCTTGGATAACGGAAAATGCAGCTCTCCGGACGTGGTGTCAGATGCGTGCGAGGCGGCCGGGAGGTGCTGTCCGGCCTCGATTTTTCGGTGTCCTCGGGCCAGGCTCTGGCGGTGACCGGCGCCAACGGATCCGGCAAGACCTCGTTGCTGCGAACCATCGCCGGGCACATCGCGTTGACCGGCGGATCGATCGACCTCGAAGGCGGCGAGCCGGAGCTGACGCTGGCCGAGCAGGCCCATTATCTCGGCCACCGCGACGCCCTGAAGCCGGCGCTCAGCGTCCTGGAGAACCTGTCGTTCTGGCGGGATTTCCTGGGCGGCGAGATTTCCGACGCCGGGCAATGCCTGAAGCTGGTCGGGATCGAGCATGCCAGGCATCTGCCCGCGGCGTATCTGTCGGCTGGTCAGCGGCGCCGGCTGTCGATCGCGCGGTTGCTCACGGTGCGCCGCCCGATCTGGCTGCTGGATGAACCGACTTCGGCGCTCGATAGCGCCGGACAGACGTTGTTCGCCAACGTGACGCGCGACCACCTCGCTCGCGGCGGCGTCGTGGTCGCCGCAACCCATGCCCCATTGGGCCTCGAGGCCAAGGAATTGCGGATCGGGGGTCGGACATGACGTCGCATCTATTGCGAGGCGGTGCGGCATGACCGCTCTCACCGCACTGATTCGACGGGATATCCGGATCGCGTTGCGCGTCGGCGGCGGCGCACTGATCGGTGTGCTGTTTTTCCTGACCGTGGTGGTGCTGATGCCGTTCGCGATCGGGCCGGACCTCGCGCTGCTGGCCCGGCTGGGACCTGCGATCCTCTGGCTTGGCGCGCTGCTTGCGAGCCTGCTCACGCTCGACCGCCTTTTCATGGCCGATCATGACGACGGCTCGCTTGATCTGATCGCGATGAGCCGGACGCCGCTGGAACTGAGCTGCGCCGCCAAGGCGCTGGCGCACTGGATCGCGGCCGGCGTGCCGCTGATCGTCGCCACGCCGGTGCTGGGACTACTGTTGAATCTCGACGCGGGTTCGACGCTTGCCGTCGCGCTGACGCTACTGGTCGGCACGCCGGCGCTGACCTTTACCGGCATCATCGGCGCGGCGCTGGCCGTGACCCTGCATCGCGGCGGCCTGCTGCTCGCGGTGCTGGTGCTGCCACTGTCGATCCCGGTGCTGATTTTCGGCGTCGCCGCGTCGGAAGCCGCGATTTCCGGGCCGGTCTCGTTCGGAACGCCGTTTTCGATCCTGGCCGCGTTGTCGCTGGTCAGTTTCGTGGTCGGACCCTTTGCCGCAGCCGCCAGCCTGCGACACGGACTGGATTAGGAGGATCGACCCCGATGAACCGGTCCGATCAAGCGAAATTGCGCGGCGTGAAAGATTGCCTGTGACGGCCGTGTCGACTATCAGGAAGCCCATGACGCTAACGACGACGCTGACCGATCTCGCCAATCCCACCAGGTTCCTGTCGCTGACGGCACGCGTGCTGCCGTGGCTGACGGCTGCGACCGCGATCCTGCTGGCGATCGGGCTCTATCAATCGGCCCTGGCCCCCGACGATTACCAGCAGGGCGCCACCGTGAAGATCATGTTCATCCACGTGCCCAATGCGTGGCTGTCGATGTTCGTCTGGAGCGTGATGAGCGTCGCGGCGCTGGGCACGCTGGTGTGGCGGCATCCGCTCGCCGACGTCGCTGCCAAGGCAGCGGCGCCGATCGGCGCGGCGTTCACCTTTCTCGCGCTGGTGACGGGTTCGCTGTGGGGCCGGCCGATGTGGGGCACCTATTGGGAATGGGATGCGCGGCTGACCTCGGTGCTGATTCTGTTCCTGATGTATCTCGGATTGATGGCACTATGGCGCGCGGTTGAAGATCCCTCGCGCGCGGCGCGCGCCGCCGCCGTCCTGACGCTGGTTGGCGCGATCAACCTGCCGATCATCAAGTTCTCGGTCGACTGGTGGAATACGCTGCACCAGCCGGCCTCCGTGTTCCGGATGGGCGGGCCGACGCTCGACCGTTCCTTCCTGATTCCGCTTCTGGTGATGGCGGTGGCGTTTTCCCTGTTGTTCGTCACATTGCACCTGGCCGCGATGCGCAACGAGATCCTGCGGCGCCGGGTGCGCAGCTTGCAGATGATGCAAGCCAGCCGGCAGGCGGCGTGAACCGATGTCGCTCGGTCCCTACGCCTCCTTTATCGTGACATCCTATCTGCTGGTCACAGCGGTGGTGCTGTTTCTCATTGTCTGGATCGCGCTCGACTACCGCCGGCAGACGCGCCGCCTGCGCGAACTCGAGGCCAGCGGGATTGTCCGGCGCTCCGGCCGCAGCGCCGCGGACACACGATGAGCGATCCCGCTGCATCTGCTCCGCCGCGGCGCCGTCCCTGGCTGATGGCCCTGCCACTCGTGGGCTTTGTGGCGCTGGCAGCCCTGTTCTGGTTCGGCCTGCAGCAAGGCGATCCGTCCAGGATTCCCTCCGCCCTGATCGGCCGGCCGGTACCGCAAACCGCGCTTCCGGCATTACAGGGTCTGGTCGCGGATGGCCGCCCGGTGCCCGGCCTCGACCCCGGCGCATTCAAGGGCAAGGTCAGCCTGGTCAATGTCTGGGCCTCCTGGTGCGTGCCGTGCCATGAAGAAGCGCCGCTCTTGATCCAGCTCGGCCAGGACAAGCGGTTGCAACTGGTCGGGATCAACTACAAGGATACGGCCGATAACGCCCGGCGCTTTCTGGGCCGCTACGGCAACCCATTCGGCATCGTCGGTGTCGACAGCAACGGCCGCGCCGCGATCGAATGGGGCATCTATGGCGTGCCGGAAACCTTCATCATCGGGCGCGACGGCAAGATCCTCTACAAGCTGGTCGGACCGGTGACGGCTGAAAATATCGACACGGTGGTCAAGGCCGAGATCGACAAAGCCTTGAAGACCGGGTCCTGAGTTGATCGTCGTTGCGACGGTCTTACCCCTTGCTCACATCGCCGGCTTCGGCCTCGCTCGTCTCCATCGTGGCGGGCTCCAGATGGTGGCGCTTGATCAGCGGCATCTGGGCGATCGCAAATCCCATTGTCAGCGGAATGACGCCGAATGCCTTGAACGCTACCCAGAAATCCGTGCTCCGGGTGCGCCAGATAATCTCGTTCAGGATCGCCATCCCTAAAAAGAACAGCGCCCAGCGCAAGGTCAGACTGCGCCAACCCTGCGGCGTCAGATTGAACACCTGATCGAACATGATCGCGATGTAGGAACGGCCGAACAGCAGGCCACCGCCGAGGACCGCCGCGAACAGGCCGTAGATAATGGTGGGTTTGACCTTGATAAAGGTCTCGTCGTGCAGCACCAGCGTCAGCGTACCGAACACGATGACGACAATTCCGGTGACCAGCGCCATGAGAGGCACGTGCCGCGTCACCACATAGGACGCAATCATCGCAGCGGTCACCGCCACCATGAAGGCGCCGGTCGCCACGAACAGCTGGAATTTGGCGTTGGCGGCAAAGAACACCAGAAGCGGCCCGAGTTCGGTCGCAAGCTTGAACACGGGATGCGGTTGCGTCTTGTCCATCATTCATCCAATTCCTGCGATCGCCTGCGCGAAGTCGCGCGCGGTAAACGGCGCGAGATCGTCGATGCCTTCGCCGACGCCGATGAAGTGCACCGGCAGCTTGTGTTTTTCCGCAAGCGCCACCAGGATGCCGCCACGCGCGGTGCCGTCGAGCTTGGTCATGACAAGCCCCGTCACACCGGCGGTCCGATAGAATGCCTCGACCTGCGACAGCGCATTCTGTCCGACGGTGGCATCGAGCACCAGCAGCACCGCATGCGGCGCCGCTGCATCGACCTTGCGGATCACGCGCACGACCTTCTCGAGCTCGTTCATCAGTTCGGCCTTGTTCTGCAGACGGCCGGCGGTATCGATCAGCAATACGTCAAGCCTGCCGTCGCGCGCCGCGTTCAATGCATTGAAGGCAAGACCCGCGGAGTCCGAGCCCTGCGCGCCCGCGATCACGGGCGATCTGGTGCGCTCACCCCAGATCTTGAGTTGTTCGATCGCGGCGGCGCGAAAGGTGTCACCGGCCGCCAGCATCACCTTGCGGCCCTCGGCGGCCAGTTTGGCAGCCAGCTTGCCGATGGTGGTGGTCTTGCCGGAACCGTTGACGCCGACCACGAGGATCACGAACGGCTTTTGCGCCCCGTCGATCACCAGCGGCTTCGCCACCGGCGACAGCACCTTCTCGACTTCGGTCGCGACCACGGTTTTGACCTCATCCGCGGAGATGGCCTTGTCGTAGCGGCCGTCGCCAACCGCGGCCGCGATCCGCGCCGCGACCTCGGTGCCGAGATCGGCCCGCAGCAGCACGTCCTCGATGTCCTCGAGCATCGCGCGATCGAGCTTGCGTTTGGTGACGAGATCGGCGACCGCGGAACCGAGCGCACTCGAGGTCCGCTTCAGCCCGCCGGATAGCCGCCGCCACCAGCTCTGTTTTGTCTTTTCCGGAGTGGTATCGCTCATGATGGGGGTGTGTTAGCCGTTTCGCGTCATGAACGAAAGTCACAACCAACGCGGGGATGTTCCCGAACTTTCGGCGGAAGAAATCCAGGCACGCGTGCTCCATCGCGATGGCCTGATGCTGGTGATCGACAAGCCGGCCGGGCTGCCGGTGCACCGCGGCCCCAAGGGCGGCGCCAACCTCGAAACCTCGTTCGACGCGTTGCGATTCGGCCTGCCGCGACCGCCGGTTCTGGCGCACCGGCTCGACCGTGATACCTCCGGATGCCTTGTTCTCGGCCGTCACCGCAAGGCCACCGCCTCGCTCGGATTGCTGTTCAAGCATGGCAGGGTTTCCAAGACCTACTGGGCGGTGGTCGAGGGCGGCCCCGCCGAGGACGAGGGCACCATCGACATGCCGCTCGGCCGCCTCAACGCCGAGCGCGGCTGGTGGCAGAAGCCCGATCCGAATGGCCAGCCGGCGGTCACCAGATGGAAAGTACTCGGACGCGGTTTCTTCTCCCCTCCCCCTTGCGGGGTCCGAGGCGAGCATAGCTCGCTCTCGAGGTCGGGGGTGGGGGCGAGCAACAGCGCCATCCATGTAGACCCCCCACCCCGACCCTCCCCCGCAAGGGACGAGGGAGAAGCAAGACCCCTGACATGGCTTGCGATGGAGCCGGTAACCGGCCGCACGCATCAGTTGCGGGTACATGCCCGCGCGCTGGGCTGGCCGATCGTCGGCGATAACATCTATGGCAACGGTCCGCGCAGCGGTGAGCCGCGGCTGCACCTGCATGCCCGCAGTATCGTGGTCCCGATTTCGAGGAACAAGGACCCGGTCAGCGTGACCGCGCCGGCGCCAGCCCATCTGCACGAGCGGCTCAGGGCCTGCGGGTGGAACGGGGAGTAGTTCTGCGGATCCGGTGCGGCGGCCATCCTGGGCTCGCCTGGGCACGATCGCTAAACTTTTACGGAACATTTAGTTGTTGGCCCTACACAGGGTGTTTGTCCAGAAGAGTCGCTAACGCAGCTCAGGATGAGCGATGTTGAACGCCGAGCAATCGATCATCCGTGAAGTCGAACAGGCGATCAGTCTCGGCTCGGCGGAGAAGAGCCTGGAAACGGTCAGGCGTGTGACCTCGCTGTTTCTGGCGTCGGCCGGTAACTTCAGCAGCGAGCAGATCGAGCTGTTCGACCGGGTGCTCGAACGCCTTATCAAGACGATCGAGATCAGGGCGATTGCCGAGGTCAGCGCGCGGGTCGCGCTGGTTGAAACCAGCCTGCAACTGGCGGGGGTTGCCCAGGCGCCGCCCACCGTCATCCGCCGCCTGGCACGGAACGACTCGATCATGGTTGCGGGCCCGGTGCTGAGCGAATCGTCGCGCCTAAGCACGGAGGATCTGGTCGAAATCGCCGGGACCAAGAGCGAGCAGCATCTGCTGGCGATTTCAGGCCGCTGGTGGTTGACCGAGATCGTCACCGACGCGTTGCTGGCGCGGCAATACCCCGCCGTCAGCCGCCGGCTCGTCAAGAATCCGGGCGCGCGGGTTTCGGCCAGCGGATTTGCCATCGTGGTGTCGCAGGCGGAGTCCGACCCCGAACTCGCCGTCGAGGCCGGCATCCGCGTCGATCTGCCGCCGGAGCTTCGTGACCAATTGCTGCGCAACGCGACGGAAACGGTGAGATCGCGGCTGTTGTCGCGGGCGCCATCGCACCTGTTCGAGGAAATCCGAAACTCGATTGCCAGGGTCTCGGCCAGCGTCGATCGCGAAATGGGCGCGCGCGACTTCACCGCGGCCAGGCAGTTTGTGGAAATACTCAACGCCAGCGGCAAACTCGGCGAAGCGGCATTGTTTGCTTTCGCCAGGGCCCGGAAATATGAAGAAACCGTCGCCGCCCTGGCGGTGCTGTCGAATTCGTCAATCGAGGTCATTCGCCCGCTGATGCAAAGCCTGCGCGACGATGGCGTGCTGGTTCCCTGCAAGGCCGCGGGATTGAGCTGGGAAACCACCAGCGCGATCCTGGGATGCCGCTATTCGACGGGATCGATGGGGCCTCGTGAACTGGCCAAGGCCAACAACCAGTTCACCAGGATGACAACCGAGAGCGCGCAACGCCTGCTCAGGTTCTGGCAGGTTCGCTCGGCGCCGAGGAACCCGAACTAATTTAGAGCCGTTTCCGTTCCGAAGGAATCGGAACGGGCTCTGGATTGTTGTGACGCGTTTTCTTCACGCGAACCGGTATCCACCCACGGATCAAGTCCGAGGGCATGCTTCGCTCGAAACGCTCTAAGCGGTACCGGACGCTCACACCGTCAATCGGGCGCCGTCGTTTCCGCTGATCGTCAATGCCCGCACCGCGCCCGCCGCCTCCCCGCTGATATCGACAGGGATGAAGTGTTCGGTGCGGCCTTGCGTCGGGCTTTCGATCAATACGCTCCGCCGGAAGCCCAATTCCCGATCGAGCCGCCGTTGCAGCGCCGCCTGCCCCGCCTCTCGCAAGCGCCTCGA
This sequence comes from Bradyrhizobium sp., assembly GCA_018971675.1. GTDB lineage: Bacteria > Pseudomonadota > Alphaproteobacteria > Rhizobiales > Xanthobacteraceae > Bradyrhizobium. The sequence continues at coordinate 2,014 of JAGXAF010000001.1, read as the reverse complement.
CCGCGATTTGATGATATCGCCGGCGACCTGCGGCATACGCGCCGCCGGCGTGCCCGGCCGCCTCGAATAGGGAAACACGTGAAGAAAGGTGAGATCGCATTCCGCCACCAGATCCTGCGACCGCGCGAACATCTCCTCCGACTCGGTCGGGAAGCCTGCGATGATGTCGGCGCCAAGCGCGATATCGGGCCGCAGCCGCCGCACCTGGGCGCAGAAATCGATCGCGTCGGCCCTGGAATGCCGCCGCTTCATCCGCTTCAGGACCAGGTCGTCGCCCGATTGCAGTGACAGATGCAGGTGCGGCATCAGGCGTTCGTCGCTGGCGATCACATCAAGCAGATCGCGATCGACCTCGACCTGATCGATCGATGAAATCCGCAAGCGCTTCAGCTCCGGCACATGCCGCAGGACCTGCTTTGTCAGCAGGCCCAGTTTGGGCGCGCCCGGCAAGTCCGCGCCGTAGCCCGTGAGGTCGACGCCGGTCAGCACCACCTCGGCATGACCGCGCTCGACCAGGGAGCGGACCTGATCGACCACCCCGCCCATCGGCACCGAGCGCGAATTGCCGCGGCCATAGGGGATGATGCAGAAGGTGCAGCGGTGATCGCAGCCGTTCTGCACCTGCACGAACGCCCGCGGCAGGCCCCTGGCGAAACCGTCCAGCAGATGCGGCGCCATCTCGCGCACCGCCATGATGTCGGAGACCGCGATTTTCCCGGGGTTCTCGATGCCGAACGCCGGCGCACGGGCGAAGGCAGCGTGCGTCGCGCGCCAGGTATCACCGCGCATCTTGTCGTCATTGCCGACCACGCGATCAACCTCGGCCATGCCCGCGAACATCTCGGCCTGCGTCTGCGCCGCGCAACCGGTGACCACGATGCGCGCCGAGGGCCGCTCGCGCTTGAGCCGGCGGATCGACTGCCGTGCCTGGGCCACCGCTTCATTGGTGACCGCGCAGCTGTTGATCACGATGGTATCGGTCAGGCCGGCGCGCTCGGCCTCGCGCGCGATCACTTCGGATTCGAAGGCGTTGAGGCGGCAGCCGAAGGTGAGGACATCGACGCTCATTGTTACGCGACGGTGGCAAACAGCGCCGGATCGAACTTCCCTTCATATTCGAACGTCGCGGTGCCCGTCATCAGCACGTGATCGTCTCGCTCGCGCCATTCGATCGAGAGTTCGCCGCCGGGCAGCGCGATCTGGACAATGCGGTTGGCGCGCTTGAGCCGCGCGGCGGCCACCGCGGTCGCGCACGCCGCCGAGCCGCATGCCTTGGTCAGGCCGGCGCCGCGCTCCCAGGTGCGAATGGTGATGTGATCGCGATCGACAATATGGGCGAGCGTGATATTGGCACGCTCCGGAAAGATCGGATGATTTTCCAGGAGCGGCCCGAAGCGGGCGAGATCGTGGGCATTGACGTCGTCGACCCAGAAGATCGCGTGCGGGTTGCCCATGCTGACCGCCGACGGAGAATGCAGCAGCGGCGCATCGATCGGCCCGACCTGCAATTCGATGTAGCGGGTGTCGCGGAATTCCTCGGCGAGGGGAATATCCTGCCAGCCAAATTTCGGCGCACCCATGTCGACGGTGTAGAGGTCCGCCGCGGGCCCCTGCCAGCAATTCAGCAGGCCAGCCCGCGTCTCGAAGGTCATGGCGGTCTGGCCGGTTTTCTCGAACAGCCGCCGCACCACGCAGCGCATGCCATTGCCGCAGGCGCCGACTTCCGAGCCGTCACTGTTGTAGATGCGGATGAAGGCCTCGGTGCCCGATAGCCGAGGCGGCTGCAGCACCATCATCTGGTCATAGGCAACCCCGCCCGGCGAGGCGACCGCACGCGCCTCCTCGGCCGACACGGTCGCGGGCTTGTCGCGCAGATCGACCACGACAATTTCGTTGCCGATGCCGTTCATTTTGGCAAATGCGTGGTTGGCGAGCGCGCTCATGTCATTCCCGGTTCTCCCCGCGTTATATGGCCTGTCAGGAGGAATTGGCCAGCCTCGGCCGCAAGGCCCAT
>JAGXAF010000036.1 GCA_018971675.1 Bradyrhizobium sp. | reverse complement strand
AACTAACAGCGCCCATGGAGTCAACCGAATTGGCGATACGGATGATTTCTCAGTAGAATCAACAGGATTCAAGAATAGGTTCGCCGGCGCGATGACGACGAACGGCTGCAATGGTCGATCATCCGCAATATCGCGCTGGCCTGGGTGCTGACGCTGCCGGCGGCGATGCTGCCGTCGGGTTGCCTGTATCTGGTGTTCTCGAAGATTTTCCAGGCGATATCCTCAAGTCCTCAACAAAAAGGTCCGCGCCATCATCAGGGCAGCGCGCTCGCCTCACGCCGCCAACTGGTTCTCCACCAGCTTGATCCAGTACGACGTGCCGTACACGATCGCGTCGTCGTTGAAATTATAGGCGGGATGATGCAGCCCCGCGCTGTCGCCGTTGCCGCAGAAGATGAACGCGCCGGGTCGGGCTTGCAGCATGTAGGAGAAATCCTCCGCGCCCATCATCGGCGGCATGTCGCGCACGTTCTGGTCGCCGGCGATTTCCCTGGCTACCTGCACCGCGATCTCGGTCTGCGCGGCGTGATTGACCGTCACGGGATAGCCGCGCTCGTAAACCAGGTCGATCCTGGCGCCGGTCATTTGAGCGACACCCGCCGCTATTTCGCGGATCCGCTTCTCGACCAGATTGCGCATTTCTTCAGTCAGGGTGCGCACGGTGCCGCGGAGTTCGGCGGTCTGCGGGATCACGTTGCGGGCATTGCCGGCGTGGAATTCGCACACCGAGACCACCGCCGATTCCAGCGGATCAATCGTGCGCGACACGATTGATTGCAGGCTGGTGATGAGCTGTGCGCCGACCAGCACGGGATCGATCGCCAGATGCGGGCGCGACGCGTGGCCGCCATGACCCTCGATCCTGATATCGACGGCATCGGTCGCGGCCATCAGGGGACCGGGGCGGATCGCGAACGAGCCGACCGGCATGCCCGGATTATTGTGCATGCCATAGACGGTCTCGATGCCAAAACGGTCCATCAGGCCGTCCTTGAGCATCGCGGCCGCGCCGGCGCCACCCTCCTCGGCCGGCTGGAAGATCACCACCGCATCGCCGGCGAAATTCCGGGTCTCGGCGAGATAACGTGCGGCGCCCAGCAGCATCGCGGTGTGGCCGTCATGACCGCAGGCGTGCATCTTGCCGGGCGTCCTGGAGGCGTAGGGCAGATTGGTCGCTTCCTGGATCGGAAGCGCATCCATGTCGGCGCGAAGCCCGATCACCTTGTGCTCGCCGTTGCCGCCGGGCTTGCGGCCCTTGATGACCCCGACCACGCCGGTCCGGCCGAGGCCGGTGACCACTTCGTCGCAGCCGAACTCTCTCAGGCGGTCGGCGACGAAACCTGCCGTCCGGTGGACGTCGTACTGCAATTCGGGGTGTTCATGGATGTCCCGGCGCCAGGCCTGGATATCCGGCTGCAGATCGGCGACACGATTGATGATGGGCATGGGAGAATCCCGCCAGGAGCCAAACACGACCACCTTGTTTAGCACGCGCTCACGCGCTGCCCAACACGCCCCCGCGAGGGCCAGCCCCGACCGAAAGCATAACGAAGCCCGCCATGGCCGGGCTTGTCCTAAGCATATATCAAGGGAAAGACATGGTCCCCGACCCGAGGCTGCAAGACGGGACCACGAGACCGCGCGGAAAGGCAATGGCGAGAACGATAGAGGGCGATTTCGATTATATCGTCGTCGGCGCCGGCACCGCCGGCTGCATCATGGCCAACCGTCTGTCGGCCAGGCCGGCCAATCGCGTCCTGATCCTGGAAGCCGGCGGGAACGACAACTGGATCTGGTTCCACATCCCGGTCGGCTATCTGTTCGCGATCGGCAATCCGCGTTCGGACTGGATGTTCCGGACCGAGCCTGAAGCGGGCCTCAACGGCCGATCGCTCGCCTATCCCCGCGGCAAGGTGATCGGCGGCTCCTCGGCCATCAACGCCATGATCTCGATGCGCGGCCAGGCGGCCGACTACGACCACTGGCGCCAGCTCGGCCTGACCGGCTGGGGCTGGGACGACGTGCTGCCGGCTTTTCGCGGGCTGGAAGATCATTTCCTCGGCGCAAGCGAGCTTCACGGCACCGGAGGCGGCTGGCGGATCGAGGCTCCGCGATTGTCCTGGGCGGTGCTGGACGCGGTAGCCGAAGCCGCGCAGCAGATGGGAATCCGCAAGACACCCGACTTCAACACCGGCGACAATGAAGGCGTCGGCTATTTCCACGTCAACCAGAAGCGCGGCCGGCGCTGGTCTTCGGCGCGCGGCTTCCTCAAGCCGGCCTTGAACCGCGCAAATCTGCGGCTGGAAACCAGCGTGCTGGTCGATCGGCTGATCGTCGAGCGGGGTCGCGCCGCCGGCGTACGCTTCATCCAGAACGGCGAAGTCGTCGAGGCCCGCACCAAAGGCGAAGTGATCCTGTGCGCCGGTTCGATCGGATCGATCCAGGTGCTGCAGCGCTCCGGCATCGGCCCGGCGGACTGGCTGACGCCGCTCGGCATCGAGACCGTGCTCGATCGCCAGGGCGTTGGACGCAACCTGCAGGATCATCTGCAACAGCGGGCGATCTACAGGGTCGAGGGCATCCGCACCCTCAACGAGACCTATTACTCACTGGTGCGCCGCGGGTTGATGGGTCTCGATTATGCCTTGCGCCGCCGCGGTCCGTTGACCATGGCGCCGTCGCAGCTCGGCATCTTCACCCGCTCCGATCCGCGCCGCGACCGCGCCAACATCCAGTTCCATGTGCAGCCGCTATCGCTCGACAAGTTTGGCGATCCCCTGCACCGCTTTCCCGCCATCACCGTCAGCGCCTGCAATCTGCAGCCGACCTCGCGCGGCACCGTGCGCATCCGCTCCGCCAAGCCGGATGAGGCGCCGGCGATCGCGCCGAATTATCTGTCGACCGAGGAAGACCGCGAGGTCGCCGCCGACGCGATCCGCACCACGCGGCGGCTGATGCAACAAGCGGCGCTCGCGCCCTATCGTCCATCCGAATTCCTGCCGGGTCCGTCCGTCGGCGACGACGATGCCTCGCTGGCAAAGGCCGCCGGCGATATCGGCACCACGATCTTCCACCCCGTCGGCACCGCGAAGATGGGCGCCGCCAACGACCCGATGGCTGTCGTCGACGAACGCCTGCGCTTCCACGGGCTGGCGGGACTGCGCGTCGCCGACGCCTCCGTGATGCCGACCATCACCTCGGGCAATACCAACACGCCGACGGCGATGATCGCAGAGAAAGCGGCGGCGATGATCTTGGCGGATAGCTAGCGCAGCGGACTCATGGAGCCAGGCTCACTTGGCTCGCAAGGAGGAGTTTGGACGCGATCCATCCAACAGCAGACTTGTATGTTTTGGCCCGCAAATCGCCTATTGCCGTACCGACAAGTCCTACCTTCCGCCTGCATGTCGGCTGTCGAGGGTAGATCGGACCTATCCGAGACTGAGCTAGACCGTCGCTATTGACCCACTAGCGGATACTAGTCGGCGCGCTTCGTAATCTTCATTCCTTCCGATGCGGATTGCGACGATCGCCCCGCCGATTGGATTTCCGAACGTAAGAAATTAGAGCCTCGGGGTGATTATATTTGGCCTTGAGCGCAGCAATTAACGCATCCTCAGCTTCGATCGTCAGAACTTCCGATCGTTTCCCAAGTCTTAGACCGACGATGTACTCGGTCATAACGTTACCCTCCGCTCTGCAGGGATTCTCCAGACGGCTCCAAAATAATTCCGACAAGTACCAAACTGTCCCACGGACAACAATACCGCCTGTTCAGAGCCACATCGGCACTTCAAGCTGGCGCACACTGCACCGCTTTGGCTTTATTTGTGGTAACATCCCCATCCCAGAAACGGCGAAACACGCCTGCGGCCGAAACTCAGCATAAGCAAATCTGATAAGGCTGCCGTTGCCAAAGAGAGGATGACATTTGACTTATATCGTCAATGAATCCTGCATCAAGTGCAAGCTGATGGATTGCGTGGAGGTATGCCCCGTCGATTGTTTCTACGAGGGCGAAAACATGCTCGTCATCCATCCCGACGAATGCATCGATTGTGGGGTATGTGAGCCGGAATGTCCGGTCGAAGCGATCAAGCCCGACACCGAGGACGGAGCCGAGAAGTGGCTCAAGCTCAACGCTGATTACGCAAAAACCTGGCCCAATATAACGATCAAACGCGACCCTCCTGTAGATTCCAAAGAATGGGAAGGTAAGCCGGATAAGCTTCAATATTTCTCGCCAAATCCGGGCCAAGGCGACTAATGCCCGACAGGTCGCAAGATCATGGGAGGGCCGCACTTCGCGTCGGCTCCGCAAGAAGATCGAGATGCTGTTCGCGCATCTCAAACGCATTCTCAAGCTCGACCGCTTGCGTTTGCGAGGCCCAAACGGTGCACGGGACGAGTTCATCCTCGCGGCCACCGCTCAGAATCTTCGCAAGATGGCCAAGCTGATCCCGATGCCCGCATAGACCCGGCAACGCGATGCTCGCGCCGCCAATACAATGAACTACTACCGGACTTCTTCAACAAAATCGACCCGAAGTGGACAATGTCACTCCAAAGCTTGCGCTGCAGCCCGCTTTCAAATGAACAATTAGACCAGGGATAGACAGAAAACCAAAATTGGGTAGATGGCGACCCGTTCCATTTCTTGCGGTCGAAACAGACAGGTCACCCTCAAAGGGCGCTATTTCAGCGGCAAAAATAGTTCCGCGACCGCTTCATGCTCCGGCACCGCCGGGAAGAATTTCAGCCGCTGACAATAGATCGGGAAATCGCGGGCTTCCTCGCCGCTGGCCGGAAGCCAGTCGCGGTAAAGGTAGAGCGCCGCGGGCTCCAGATTGTCTGTGTAGCCGACGATGCGCAACACCGCGCAGCGTCCGCCAGGAATCTCACCGGCCTTGATCTTCTCGCCGTTCGCCTCGATCGGTTGGTCGGTCCCGACACAGAGGTCCACGCTGTAATCGGCAGGCGACGCAGGACGGCGCTCGGATCGCCAGACATTGAAAGTTGGGCTTGTATTGGGATGCAAGCCAGCGGCCTTGCGCCACGCGATGAACCGCTGGATGGTGGCGCCGAGCCTCGCCGGGTCCCCCCGATGCTCCATGATCGCTACCGGCGTGGGGAGCACATCGCGAATCGTAACGTCGTCACTGGTGAAAGCCTTCTGCATGAGCTTGCTCCTTGCGTTGTCGAGAGGCCCGAAGGCCGCAAGCCACGGCTCCCAGTCGGGAGATTTCCGGAACGACGAAGGCGATTGTCCGAACCGCTGCCGAAAGGCACGGGCAAAGGCGTCCGGTGCATCGTAACCGGCATCCATCGCCATTTCCGTAACGCTTTGGGCGTCCCCGTAGGCCAGCCAATATGAAGCGCGCTTCATCCGGGCGAGTTGGATATAGCGATGCACGGACAGCCCGAAGGTCGCCATGAACTGCCGGTGGAAATGATATTTCGAGTAGGCGGCGATGCTGCTCAGCACGTCCAGGTCCAGATTGTCATCCAGATTCCGGTCGATATGATCCAGCACCCGCTGCATCCGGGCATGGTAGTTTTGAACCGCCGCCTTCATCGTTCTTGCCTCCGTGGCAGCGCCAACTAATCGCACGCAGACATGACTCGCTCGACCGATCTTGCGGTTTTTGCCACGAGCCGCCGAACGTCGCCAAGAATTATGTCGGCTTCTCGCCTATCTGCGACCTCGTGCGCGCCCGCTTTTTCGCTGCTGCTGAGGGCCAAGCGGACATCAATCGGTCAGCCGCTAGTGAATACACGGCCTAGATCACGTTCAGGGTGCCGCGCCTTTGAGCGCCTGCACCTGGGGCCAGATCCGTTCTGCGGCGCGAAGCCGATAACGGCGCATTAGTATGTGCGTTGTAGAAAGGAAGGCAACGGATGGGACGGGTTGATCGGGTCCAATGCCTCAATGGGTGATCGCATCGGTTTTCGGAACGTTGGCCCTGGCGGCGGCCTGGGGCATCTACTCGTCTTTGTCCACCGGCATCACGCAGGGGAAGTACTCGACATATGAGGCTGATCGCGAGCCGTTTGGTTTCTTCATGGTCGTGCTTGGTAAATTCCTCGTTCTCTTTTTCTGTTTTGCCATCGTCTTGCATGCGGTCGGCCTTTTGGCCATGAACCCCATTACGACGATCAAGCAGATGTTTCCATGGTTGCCGGACCGACCTAGAGGGTAATCGAAACCTTTCGCAATTGACCCTTCCACTCATTTCGAGAGCGCCTGTGCAATTCCCGCGCGCACAGGCACGGTTCGCGGGAGCAATATGCTGACACCCGCGCGACAGCTTTGTTGCGGATGATCCATCGTTGCCGGCAAAGCGTCTTGTACGCTCACGGAAACGTCATCCAGCCACCTCCGGTTTTTTGAATTTCCGGGAATAAACCGCAGCCCCGCTTGATCACATCCCCGATGCCCAATTACGGGCCTCATGGGAGACTGGCGATGAGCGCGCACGACCACGACAATAGCGGCCCGATAGACCCGGAAACCGGCCTCACCCGGCGCAGGGTGCTGGAATGCATGACCTGGGCCGGCACCGGCATCCTCTGGACGGTTTCCGGCGGCGTGCCGCGCTCGCTGGGGCTGGTCGGCTCGGCGCTGGCGGCGGAGCCCACCGGCATGACCTTCCTGCAGATCAGCGACAGCCATATCGGCTTCGACAAGCCGGCCAATCCGAACGCGCTCGGCACCCTTGAAGAGGCGATCGCCCGGATCAAGGCGATGCCGGCAAAGCCGTCCTTCATGATCCACACCGGCGACATCAGCCATCTGTCGAAAGCGTCCGAATTCGACGATGCAGAGCGCATCATCTCCCAGGCCAGGCTCGACGTGCATTACGTGCCGGGCGAGCACGACTTCCTCGACGAGGAGATCAAATTCTACAGGGATCGCTACGGCAAGGGTACACAGGGCGCCGGCTACTACTCCTTCGACGCCAACGGCGTGCACTTCATCGGCCTCGTCAATGTCGTCGACCTCAAGGCTGGCGGCCTCGGCAATCTCGGCGCCGAGCAGCTCGCATGGCTGGAGCAGGATCTCAAGGGCCGCTCGAAATCGACGCCGATCGTGGTGTTCGCGCATATCCCGCTGTGGACGATCTACCCGGAATGGGGTTGGGGCACCGAAGACAGCGGCCGCGCGCTGGAATTCCTCAAGGGCTTCGGTTCGGTGACGGTGCTCAACGGCCATATCCACCAGGTGATGCAGAAGGTCGAGGGCAACGTCACCTTCCACACCGCGCGCTCGACCGCATTCCCGCAGCCGGCGCCGGGCACAGCCCCCTCGCCCAGCCCGATGAAGGTCGCCGACGACCGACTGCGCAGCATGCTCGGCATCGCCAGCGTCAACTTCAAGCGCGGCGATCAGCGCCTCGCGATCATCGACACGCCGCTGCAAGGCTAGAAGCTGCAAGGTTGGAAAGGAATCCTGCGATGATATCGGCAACTCTCCGCCGCTGCGGCATCCGCCTCGCCGTCGCGGCCGCGCTATCCCTCTATCTTGGCGGCGCCCGCGCCGACCAGTTGAAGGTGACGATCGACAACTTCACCTTCGCGCCCGCCGAGTTCAAGGTGAAGGTCGGCGACACCGTCACCTGGACCAACCACGACGACATTCCGCACACCGTGGTGTCCGCCGGAAAATTTCGCTCAAAGGCGCTGGATACCGACGACACCTTCTCATTCACCTTCACGGCGGCGGGCGAATACCGGTATTTTTGCTCCCTGCATCCGCACATGACCGGAACGATCAAGGTTGAATAGCGCCGCAAACCAAGGCATCAGAGCAATGCCCGGCCGGCGGATCGACACCGGCCGGGTACAGGCATTTACCGCAACAGCCGGACGACAGGCGATGCCGATCAACCGATCGGACGACGATGACAGCGGCAAGGCGCAGCGCTTTCGCGACGCCGCGCTGCCCTGTCTCGACGAGGTCTACACGCTCGCCCGCTATCTGCTACGCGACGCGGCGGACGCCGAGGATGCGGTGCAGGAATGCTATCTGCGCGCGCTGAAACATTTCGACAGCTATCGCGGCCCCGCGATGAAGCCCTGGCTGTTCGCGATCCTGCGCAATGTCTGCCGCGCCGAATTCGCACGGCGCGCGGGTTCACCGACCGCCGCGCTCGACGAGGTGCCCGAGGAGTCCGGGCAGACGCCGCTCTGGCATGAGCCGCAGGAGACGCCGGAGAGCCAGATGCTGCGCGAGCGCGACGCATCCGAGATCCGGCAGATGGTCGCTGCCCTTGCCGAGCCGTTCCGGGAGACCTTCGTGCTGCGTGAGATCCACAACCTGTCGTACCGCGAAATCGCCGACATCGTTGCAGCCCCTGTCGGCACGGTGATGTCGCGCCTTGCGCGCGCCCGAGCCATGCTGCGTTCGGCATGGGCGGCGGGAGAGGAACAACGGACATGACCTGCGACGAGGCAGAGATCCTTCTCCACGCACTGATCGACGGCGAGCTCGATGCCGGGCACGCGCGCGAGGTCGAAAGCCATATCGTGAGCTGCCGGCGCTGCACTGCTGCGCTGGCCGACTATCGCAAGATGAGCGAAGCCGTCGCCGGCGCCAACCTGCGCTACGCCGCCCCGCCCGGCTTGCGCAAGCGCATCGAGGCCTCACTGCCGCAGCCAAAACTTCCAGAAGGACGGCCCGCGCCGAGCCGGCGTTCGGTGCTGCGCGGCTTTGCCATGGGCTCGGCGGTGTCGGCGCTGGCGGCGACCGGACTCGTCGCCGTCGTACTGCGCAATGACGACGAGCAGCGCATCGAATCCGAGGTGGTCTCGGCCCATCTGCGCTCGCTGCAGGCCGGCCATCTGACCGACGTGATCTCGACCGACCAGCACACCGTAAAACCGTGGTTCAACGGCAAGCTCGACGTCTCGCCACCGGTCATCGACCTCACCGCGCAGGGTTTCACGCTGGTGGGCGGCCGGCTCGATTATCTCGACGCGCGCGCAATCGGCGCCGTGGTCTATCGCAGGCGCCAGCACATCATCAACCTGTTCGTGGCGCAAACCGCCAGCACCGAGCGCAAGGCGGCCAGCATGGAAAACCTGCAGGGCTTCAATGTCAGGCGCTGGAGCCAGCAAGGCATGAACTTCTGGGCAGTCAGCGACATCGGCGCGGACGAGCTGAACGAGTTCGGCGCCAAGTTCGAGGCGGCTCTGGGCAGCAGCAGCTAGCGGATCGCGTTGGCTTATGCGATCCGCTTACGCGGTCTTGCGGACGGCGTTGTCGACCAGGGTCCTGCCGAGCGACCAGCCCAGATATGTTATGTAGGATGGGTAGAGCGCAGCGAAACCCATCACCGCGCTGACCGTACAATGGGCCGCCGTGAGTAAGTATCGTTTCGCTCCACCCCACCGACAAACTGATCGTTGGCGCTTATTCCTGCGGCCGCTCACCAAACCCTGAGCCGTCACCGGAAACATCGCCGGCCCAGTCCTCCGGATAAATTCCGCGCTCCACCATCCGATGAAACGTCGAATGCGGCCAATCACCGACCCGGGTCACGAGGCCATGCTTGACCGGATTGATATGGATGTAATCAACGTGACGCGCGAAATCATTCTCGTCGCAAATGGTATGCTCCCAATAGCGCCGCTGCCAGATGCCGCGCTCGCCCTTGGCCGCACGACTGTCGGAAATCCGTTCGCCTTGCGGCAGGCGGCGCGAGAAAGTCGCCTTGATCAGCCGCCAGCGCGTTGCGAAATCGGCATCACCTTCTGGCATCGTCCACAAGGCGTGAAGGTGATCGGGCAAAACGACCATCGCGTCGATGGTGAAGGGATGCCGCCGCCGGGTTTCGCCGAACGCAGTCCGCAATTCGGCGATGTTTTCCGTCAACAGCCGCAGCCGCCGCTGCGCGAGATTGACGGTGAAGAAGAAGCTGCCTCCGGCGATGAAGTTGCGGCGGTAGCCGGTCATGCAATGAGCTCACGTTGTGGCCTGATGGGTATCGCTTCGCTCCACCCATCCTACGAGACGGCAATCGCGTCACCTATCCCGTTACGCGGTCTTGCGGACGGCGTTGTCGACCAGGGTCCTGCCGAGCGACCAGATCGCGCCGGGCACCTTGTGGCTGGAGGCGATCACGTTGTCGAACGCGGTCTCGATCCAGTTGCAATCCGCCTCGGTGATGGTCAGCGGCGGCAACAGCTTGATGGTGTGGCTGCCGTGGCCGGAGACCTGGGTGAGGATCTTGTGGTCCTTGAACAGCGGCACCGTGATGAGCTGGCAGAACAGACCCTTGTTGGCGGCCTCCAGCACGTTCCACGACGCCTTGAGCCGCAGCGATGTCGGCGGACCGAACTCGACCCCGATCATCAATCCCTTGCCGCGAACCTCTTTCAGCAATTCATAACCGGGAACCATCCGGGTCAACGCCAGCCGGAGTTCGGCGCCGCGCTTGGCGGAAGCCTCGATCAGCTTTTCCGACTTCAGAACTTCGAGGGTGGCGATGCCCGCGGCCATCGCCAGATCGTTTTTCCCAAAGGTTGAACCATGCACCACCGCGCGGTCCATGCGATTGAAGATCTTGTCGAAGACGTTCTTGCGGGTCAAAAGCGCGCCGACCGGGACATGGCCGCCGGACAACGCTTTCGCAAGCAGCACCATGTCGGGCTCGACATTCCAGTGTTCGACCGCGAGGAATCGTCCGGTGCGGCCGATCCCGGTCTGGATTTCGTCGGCAACCAGCAGCGTGCCGTATTTCCTGCAGAGCGCGGCCGCGCCGGGCAGGAATTCGTCGGTGGGCATGTTGACGCCCTTGCCCTGGATCGGCTCGACGATGAAGGCGGCGACCTCGCGCGACGACAGCGCCTGCTCAAGGGCTGCGAGATCGTTGAACGGGATCGCGGTGCATCCGGGCAGCAGCGGCTCGAAGCCGCTGCGGAAATTGGCATCGTCGGTCAGTGACAGCGAGCCATAGGACAGACCGTGGAAGGCGTGGGCGCAGTACACGATGCCCGGCCGGCCAGTGGCGCCGCGTGCGAACTTGATCGCGGCTTCGACGCATTCCGCGCCGGAATTCGCAAAAAAGACCTTGTCGAGATAAGGCACATATTCCAGCAGCCGCTCGGCCAGCACGCCCGCCAGCGTGGAAACGTCGAGTTGCACCAGATTGGGCAGGTCGCTGTCGAGCACGCTCTTCAGCGCCTCGCGCAACGCCGGGTGATTGCGGCCAATCGCAAAAACGCCAAATCCGCTCAGTAGATCGAGATAGCGCGCGCCCTCACGGTCGAACAGGTACTGGCCTTGGCCTTTCTGAAAACCGACATCGTAGCCGATCGTCTTCAGAACCCGTACGAGCTGCTCGTTGAGATAACGAATATGCATGGAACTGCGCTGCGACTCGCGTTCCGCAAACACCTCGGAAAGGTCTAGATTCGGATACAACATCAGCTACATAGTTCGGTTGATGACGATTTCGTCAACTAAAAACACGCGATGAAGCGTTTTACCCCTTCGACTTAAGCATAGGTTCCGATCATGTTGCACCGCCCCCGGAAGATCATACGCAAAATTACATGTTCAGGAATGTTCCTGGCAACCGCATTTGTGACCGGTTTCGCCACAAGTTTTTCGTCGGCCTTCGCCGCGGATCCCACTGGCGATTGGCGGGTGCAGGACGGTGTCGCCGACATCCGCGTCGCCGAATGCAACGGCAGCATGTGGGGCGTGGTGGTCTGGGAGAAAACCCCCGGCGGGCACGACAAGAACAATCCGGATGTCTCAAAGCAGAACAGGCCGACGCTCGGCATGCCGATCCTGCTCGACATGAAGAAGACGCCGGGCGTCGATCAGTGGGAAGGCCAAGTCTACAACGCCAAGGACGGCCAAACCTATAGTTCCAAGATCAAACCCGTCGGCAGTGATCAACTGGAGATCCAGGGCTGCGTGCTCGGCTTCCTCTGTGGCGGCGAAACCTGGACGCGAGTTGCCGGCCTGATCCCCTCGAGCCCCGCGAACAGCATGGCCAAGGGCGGATCCAAGGCTGCCAGCGCACTGCCCCGAACCGGTGCGGCCGCGCCGAAGGCCGGGACTGCAAAAACCGTCGGTCAGAACCATGCCGCCGCTGCATCGACCGATACGATCGGCGATATCTGCCTAATCCCTGACATCGCGCGGTTTGCCCATTAGCGCCGGCTGGAACAACAGCACCGCGGCCAGCGTCGTGACCAGCGAAAGCGCCAGCAATTTACCCATGCTGGCGGTGCCGGGATGACTCGATAACCACAGGCTGCCGAACGCGGTGGCGGTTGTCAGCGCACTGAAAAATATCGCCCGCGTCAGGCTCGACTGCAGCAGATTCGTTTTGCCGGCGCGCCAAGCCGTCACGTAATAGATCTTGAAGGCAACGCCGACGCCGAGTAGCAACGGCAGCGCGACGATATTGGCAAAATTGAGCGGCATGCCGATCAGCACGCAAATCTCCATCGTCACTGCGCCCGCCACCAACAGCGGCACCAGCGTCAGCAGCACGTCGGTGATCCGCCGCAACGTCAGCCATAGCAACAGGCTGATCACCAGCAGCGCCCAAATTCCGGCGTGAATAAAGGCCCTGACCACGGTATCGCCGGACTTCAGGATCGAGACCGGGCCGCCGACCGCATGCGGTTCGGCCTTGAGCACGGCACCAGCGAATTTGCGCAGCGTGTCGTTGTCGTTGGGATCGCCGCGCGGCAGCACCTCGACGCGCTGCAGTCCGTCCTTTTTCCAGCTATTCACCAACCCCGGAGGCAGATTCTTCAGGCTGACCGGTTGCGCCTGCAGCGAGTTCCTGAGTTGGCCGAACACGATCTGCATCGGCTCCACGAAGATGGTCTGCGTCTTGTCGCGCGTCGCCTGGTCGGACTCGGCGAGTTTTTCCAGCGCGTTCGCCAGCCGGCGCGACGCCGTCGCGCCGGGCCCGTTGCGGTCGGCCCCCTTGGCGTCGTCCGCCACCTTGCGAAGGCTCTCGGCCGTTTCTCTCAGTGCCTCGACATTCTCCTGATCAGACGGCGCCGCATCGATCGAATCAGGATTGAGCGGGGGGTCGAGCACCTTGGCGCCCTCGGCGATCAGCTTCAGCTTGGCCGGCTGGTCCTCCGGCACGAAACTCTCCAGCGACATCACGCGAAGCACTTCGGGCACCTTTTCCAGCCGTGCCGCAATCTTGCGAGTGTCCTCATCCGAATTCGTCATCACGTTGATGGCGTTGGCGCCGGTGTTCGGGTCTTTTCGCAGGTCGAGAAAGGTCGAGATCGATTCAGCCTTGGGGCTGCGCAGGTTGATCGGATTGAAGTCGAACTTGAGAAAATAAAGCAGCGGCAGGCCGGCTATCGCGACCACGAGCGTGCCGACGATGATGATCACGCGGTGCTTCTCGAGAAAATGATCGACAGGCGCCAGGAACGCGTAGCCGACCGCTTCCTTTTCGCCCGGAGGATTGAATAGCCTGAGCAGCGCCGGCAGCACCGTGATGCTGGAGAAGAATGCCACCAGCATGCCAATGCCGGCGATCTCGCCGAGCTCCGAAACACCCTTGTAGTCGGTCGGCAGGAACGACATGAATCCGGCCGCGGTCGCCATCGCGGCGAGTGAAAGCGGGACCGCGACATATTCGGCTGCCCTGGCAAGCGCAGCCCGCAGGTCGCCGTTCTTGTAGCGCTCCGACCGGTAACGGACGCTGAACTGGATGCCAAAATCCACGCCCAATCCGACGAACAGAACGGCGAACGCGACCGAGAGCAGATTAAGCGAACCAACCATCATCAGGCCGACGGCGGTTGTGATCGAAAGGCCGATGAAGAGATTGATGAACACGGCGGTGATGATCTTGGCCGAATGCAGCGCCAGCCAGAGAATGAACAATACGATCAGCACGGTGCCGATGCCGTTGACGACGGCGCCGTCCTGCACGGTTGAGAATTCTTCGTCGGCCATCGGAACCGGTCCGGTCAGCCTGACCCGCGCGTGGTATTTCCCGGCAAGATCCAGTTCTCTCGCGGCCTGCCGGATCGCATCGGTGGCTTGCTTGCCGGGCTCGAGGGCGTTGAAGTCGAGAATCGGCTTGAACTCGATGAAAGCCCGACGGTCAGCATCGGTCAAAGGCTTGTCGCTGACGAGTTGACGCCAGGAAAAGGTCGCATTGCCGTTTTTGAGCACGTCCTCGATCGTCCCGGCGATCAGATTGAACGGCCGCGCGGTGCCGTCGAGCTTGACCTGACCGCGCTTGACCCCGGCAAGTCCGGTTTCCAGCGCTCCGGTCAGCCCGCGAATCGAGGGATCGCCAGCCATGATCTCGATCAGGGGCGCCGCGGAGGAGAACTGGCTGGTCAGCTGGCGGACTTCGTCCTCAGGAAGGAACAACAGCCCGTTCTTTTCAAAGAATTCACCGGAGCCGAGCGGCTGCATGGAGGAGAAATGCCTGGTGTCGCCGGACAGTTTCTGCTCGAGCGCCGCGCTCGCCGCGCTGGTAAGCTCCGGCGTCGGCGAATCCACCACCGCCAGGATGGTGCTGTCGCGATCGAAAGCCTTGTCGAACTGGATATCGCGCTGGCGCCAATCCAGCTTGGCCGAGATCAGCGTATTGATGTCGGTGTTGATCTGGAAATGCCGCGAGGTGTAGTAGCCGGCTCCGATCGCAAGTGCGAAGGCGACAAGGACAACAGGGATGGCAAACCGCGTACAAG
The DNA here is from genome assembly GCA_018971675.1 of Bradyrhizobium sp. GTDB lineage: Bacteria > Pseudomonadota > Alphaproteobacteria > Rhizobiales > Xanthobacteraceae > Bradyrhizobium. The sequence goes on along the minus strand of JAGXAF010000036.1, from coordinate 5,294 downwards.
TTTTAACGATCGAAACGACAATACCTGTCAGCACATCTATTCTTTCTAATGTCGGGCTTGCCGAACGCTCATGTCGGGGTTTGCCGGAAACGCCCGCTGTCTAGCGGAGTTCCGCCGGTCGATCTAATGTTGTTTTTTGATGTTTTTCCGTCGGGGCCTGAGCAGATCACTCAAAATTTGCCTAAATCGTGCCCAAGGCCGGGTATAATGTGCACTGCTTTCAGTAAAGTGAGGAACAAGTCAGGTTTCCCGAGCCTTTTATGGCTTCAACTCGCGTCAGCATTGCTGTATCTTTACTATATTACCTCCATCTATCAACCCTGACTCACCCTTTTTGCAATCCGTCTTTTCTAGCCAAGCATTTTTTGACACAAGCCTGTGCATCCACGCGCTTGATGGCGAAGTGGCTGCGAAAGCCGGTCACGGTGCGGATATTGCAATGCGGATATTGAAAAATGCCCTTATTGCAGAATGCCTTGATCGACCCGGGAGATACAGCATGCGTTTGGTGCGACTTGCGTAACGGGCGTCCGATGGAAGTGTTTCTCGCGCAGCCACGCGGCTTCTGCGCCGGTGTGGTGCGCGCCATCGAGATCGTCGAGCGCGCGCTCACGAAATACGGCCCGCCCGTCTATGTGCGCCACGAAATCGTACACAATAAATACGTGGTCGAAAGCCTGAAGAAAAAAGGCGCGATCTTCGTCGAGGACTTGTCGGAGGTGCCTCCCGAGGCGGTGACGGTATTTAGCGCCCACGGCGTGGCCCGCAGCGTCGAGGAGGAGGCCGCCGCGCGGGGCCTGCCGGTCCTCAACGCGACCTGCCCGCTGGTCACCAAGGTCCACAACCAGGGAAAGCGCTATATGTCCAAGGGCCGGACCTTGATCCTGGTCGGGCATGCCGGCCATCCCGAGGTCGAGGGAACAATGGGCCAGATCCCCGGCCCGGTGCTGCTGGTCCAGAATGTCGACGATGTCGCGGCCTTGACGTTGTCGGCGGATACCCCGGTGGCCTACATCACCCAAACCACCCTGAGCGTGGATGACACCAGGGACATAATTGTCGCGCTCCAGCAGCGTTTTACGGATATTCAAGGCCCCGACATCCGGGATATCTGCTATGCGACACAGAATCGCCAATCTGCGGTAAGGGAACTCGGTAAGCTCGTGGACGTGATCCTGGTCGTAGGTGCTGCCAATAGTTCCAACTCGAACCGGCTCCGTGAGATCGGCACTGAAGCCGGCGTTGCGAGTTATCTGATCGCGGATGGCAGCGAACTGAATCCGGAATGGCTGAAGGATGCCACGGCCGTCGGCGTCACCGCCGGCGCTTCGGCCCCGGAAGTCCTGGTCGACGACGTGATCGAGGCCTTAAGGCGTATCGGACCGGTAACGGTCTCGGTGGTTCCTGGCCGCGAGGAAAATATCGAATTCCGGCTTCCAGCCGAACTGACAGCGGGCTGATCCACTTCTCCACTTTGAGCCAGAAAGAAAACTCGTAATGGCAATACCGTTCTTCAAGGAAATACGAATTGGCAGCTACCTGATCAAGCAGAAGCTGCTGGGTCGAAAGCGTTATCCGCTGGTGCTGATGCTCGAGCCGCTGTTTCGCTGCAACCTCGCCTGCGTCGGTTGCGGCAAGATCGACTATCCCGATGCGATCCTCAACCGCCGTATGTCGGCGCAGGAATGCTGGGATGCCGCCGACGAATGCGGCGCGCCGATGGTGGCGATCCCCGGCGGGGAGCCCCTGATCCACAAGGAGATTGGCGAGATTGTTCGCGGCCTTGTGGCGCGCAAGAAGTTCGTCTCGCTGTGCACCAATGCGCTGCTTCTGGAAAAGAAGCTCGATCTGTTCGAGCCGTCACCGTACCTGTTTTTCTCGGTGCATCTCGACGGCCTGCGGGAACATCACGACAAGGCGGTGTCGCAGAAAGGCGTGTTCGACCGCGCGGTTTCGGCGATCAAGGCCGCCAAGGCGCGGGGCTTCACGGTCAACGTCAACGCCACGATCTTCGACGGACACGCCGCGGAAGACATCGCCAAGTTCCTCGATTTCACGACCGAACTCGGCGTCGGCGTCTCGATGTCGCCGGGCTATGCCTATGAACGCGCGCCCGACCAGGAGCACTTCCTCAACCGCGCGAAGACCAAGAAGTTGTTCCGCGACGTGTTCGCGCTCGGCAAAGGCAAGAAGTGGAATTTCATGCATTCCGGCCTGTTCCTTGACTTCCTGGCCGGCAACCAGAGCTACGAGTGCACCCCGTGGGGCATGCCGGCGCGCAATATTTTCGGCTGGCAGAAGCCTTGCTACCTGCTCGGCGAAGGTTACGCCAAGACCTTCAAGGAACTGATGGACACCACGGATTGGGAAACCTACGGCACCGGCAAGTACGAGAAGTGTGCCAATTGCATGGCGCATTGCGGCTACGAGCCGACCGCGGCTACCGCCGCGCTGACCAATCCCCTGAAGGCGATGTGGGTGGCGCTGCGCGGCGTGCGCACGACTGGCCCAATGGCGCCCGAGATCAGTCTCGATAAGCAGCGACCGGCGCAGTACATCTTCTCCGCGGAAGTGCAGAAGCGGCTGTCGGAGATTCGTCGTGATGAGGCGGCCGCCGCCCAGGCCAAGACCCAGCAGAAGGCCCCGACCGCCGCGTAAGCAGGCAACCGTCAAAACCGAAAACAGGTCGCGATGCGATCACGACCTGTTTTCGTTGAAGCACTGTCTGTGAAGACTACGCTGCGGCTTTCAGATCCGCCTCGATGAGGCCCTCTCTGCCGCCGAGCAGAAAACTCCGGCAGCCGCGCAGACTGCGTAGCGCGCGATTGAAATCGATTCCGGTGGAGACCAGCGCCCGCAGGGACATCGGATTGCGCGCCACGTTGCGCAGCACCTTGCGCAAGTCAATATCGCCATTGGGCTTGATCGCGCCTATGGCAATCGGCGGCAGCGCGCGGCTCGCCGGGTCGGCGATCACCCGCAATGCCGCAAATGAAAGCCCTGCTTCGGCGGCATAGGCTGCGGCAATATGGCTCTCCATATCCACAGCAGCAGCGCCCGTCTTCGACCACAGGGCTGCCTTACTGGCACGGGCTGCGATGACCTGCTCGACGCCGGCCAAACCGCCCCTGACCACGCGACGGCCTCCCAGCCCAACCCGGGTGATCAGCTCTTCATTGAGCGCGAGACCGGCCAGCCAGCGTGCATCCCCGGCCAGCACCTCGGTGGCAACCACGACATCGCCGGATTTCAGGGCGGGATCGAGCCCTCCGGCAACGCCAAAACTGATGACGCCCCTGAATGACGATGAATCGAGGGTCGCGAGCAATGCCCGCAGCTGCCGGGGATCGCTACTGCTGCAGATGACGGCCATGCCGGGGCCGGCCGCGATGCGCGCCTCCTGCACCAAACCCGTCACAATCAGTACCGGCCGCGGGTCAATGGCACTGCCCGCGGGAATTTCGTCCACCGCCCCCAAATTCACATTCCGACCCCTACCACCCTGCTGTTAGTGCTGTTCAAGTTTCGATACCGCGCTAGCGCCCAGAGCGGAAAGAACTTCGAATAGCCATGATAACGCAAATAAAACACCCGCGGGAACCCCGTTGCCGTATAGCGCTGCTCATCCCACAGCCCTTTTTTGGTCTGTGTGCCTTTTAGGTACTCAATTCCCCGCAACACGGCTCGGTTCCCGACCTCGCCTACGGCCATCAACCCCAGCAAAGCCCACGCCGTTTGCGATGCAGTCGTCGGTGCGCCCTCAAATCCCTTATAATCGAGTCGGTAGCTGACGGCGTCCTCGCCCCAGCCACCATCGCTGTTCTGGATCGAGACCAACCAATCCACCGCCTTGCGAATCATCGGGTCTTGATGGCTGACGCCGACGGCATTGAGGGCGCACAGCACCGACCAGGTGCCGTAGACGTAGTTCAGGCCCCAGCGGCCGTACCACGATCCCTCCGCGAGCTGGGTGCGGCGCAGATAGGCAACCCCTTCAGCGACCGCCTTGCTGGTTTGCACGGTTTGGCCGAGTTGGGCCAGCATCGAGATGCAGCGGGCGGTGACATCTTCCGTCGGTGGATCGAGCAGCGCGCCGTGATCGGAGAACGGGATGTTGTTGAGATAATATTCGAGATTGTTGACGTCGAACGCGGCCCAGCCGCCGTTGCGGCTCTGCATGCCCTCGATCCACTCGCAGCCGCGAGCGATCGCGGCATCGTATTCGTGGCCCTGGGTTTCACGCCGTGCCCGGTCCATCGCCATCACGACGACCGCGGTATCGTCAAGATCGGGGTAATAGGCGTTGGTGTACTGGAACGCCCAGCCGCCTGGACGAACGTCGGGACGCTTTACCGCCCAGTCGCCCTTGAGGTCGAGCACCTGGCGCGGCAGCAGCCAGTCGAGACCTTGTCTCGCTAGCGATTGGCCACCGGCTTCCAGCATCGCGTGACAGGTCAACGCGGTGTCCCACACCGGCGAGACGCAGGGCTGGCAATAGGCTTCGTGCTCGCCTACCACCCAGAGCCTGTCGAGGCCGCGGCGGGTGAGCGCGCGCGGCGGATAATCCGCCGGCTTGCCAAGCGCCTCATACATCAACACGGCGTTGACCATCGGCGGAAAAATCGCGCCGAGCCCGTCCTCGCCGTTCAGGCGCTCTTCGACAAAGGCGACCGCGCTGTCGATCGCGCGGGCGCGCAGCTTCTTCGGAAATAACGGCTCGATCACCCGCAACACACCGTCGATCGCGCGGAACAGCAGGAACCAGCCCCAGCTTTGATGCGGCGCCTTGGCGGTCATTCCGACCGAATGCGGCTGTTGCAGGAACAACTCGTCGATGCCGATACCGCTGGCCTTCCTGGGCCGCGGCTTCAGTGCCGCCAGAACCAACAGCGGCACCATCGTGGTGCGAGCCCAATAAGCGATCTTGTTGATGTGAAACGGCGACCACAGCGGCAGCAGCATGATCTCCACCGGCAGCACCGGCACGCTGCGCCATGTCAGCACTCCGAACATCGCCAGCAGGAAGCGGGTAAAGACATTGCTGTGAACCGCCCCGCCGCGCGAGCGGACCGCCTCGCGCGCCCGCGCCATATGCGGCGCATCGACGGAATCGCCGATCATCTTCAGCGCGAAATAGGCTTTCACGGTGGCGCTCATGTCAAAGGCGCCGTCATGCACCAGCGGCCAGCCGCCATGCGCGCCCTGGACCCGGCGCAAATAATTGGCGATCTTGCCTTCCAGCATCGCGTCGACCGGCTCGTTCAGGAAACGCCGCAGCAATACATACTCTGCCG
>JAGXAF010000277.1 GCA_018971675.1 Bradyrhizobium sp. | reverse complement strand
CAGGGACATCGTTTTGCAGCGATACGGAAATGTCGATCAATTTTCGCGCCATGTGTTGTCTCCGTCCGTCTGCATCTTTGGCTTCAGGATCAGGCCTGTCAGATGTCGATTGCCGCGATTCTGATAGCAGATCGAATACGGCGACCGCGCGAATCGGTGCGCTCGCGCCGTTTCATCGGCAAGCCGATGAAAGTGAACTGGCCGTCATCGCGCTGTGCTTCCTGGCTTGCACCGGCTTTCGATATGGTGATGTCGGGATCGAGACACGCCTTTGAAACCAGCAATGACGAGGCGGGGTTCAATGGTTACAGCATGGCTTGTGCCCGGTTTTCGCCGCCGATATTTGGATAAATGTACTCGGCTGGCCTGGCTTTTGATGATATTTATCAATGCATGAACCAACGCGCCAAGATCGACATCCGGCATTCCACGTGTCCGCATGACTGTCCGTCGGCCTGCGCCCTCGACATCGAGGTGATCGATAACTCCACGATCGGTCGTGTTCGTGGCTCCAAGCTGCAAACCTATACGGCCGGTGTCGTCTGCGCCAAGGTGGCCCGCTACGCCGAACGCATTCATCATCCCGACCGGCTGATATATCCCCATATTCGGGTCGGCCCCAAGGGGTCTGGCAAATTTGCGCGCATCACCTGGGACGACGCGCTGGACGAGATCGCAGAGCGATTCAATCGGGCCGAGCGCGAATTCGGTGGCGAGTCGGTCTGGCCGTATTACTACGCCGGCACGATGGGTCTCGTGATGCGCGACGGCATCAATCGTCTCGCCCATGTGAAGAAATATTCGCGCTTTTACTCCACGATCTGCTCGACCATCGCACGGGTAGGCTTTGCCGCCGGCACTGGCAAGGTCGCCGGTGTCGATCCGCGCGAGATGGGCCTATCCGACCTGATTGTCATCTGGGGCACCAATCCAGTGAACACGCAGGTCAATGTGATGACGCATGCCTCCCGCGCCCGGAAGGAGCGCGGCGCCAAGGTCGCAGCCGTTGATATCTATGACAACGAGAGCATGAAGCAGGCGGACATCAAGATCCTGCTGCGGCCCGGTACCGACGGCGCATTCGCCTGCGGGGTCATGCATGTGCTGTTCCGCGAAGGCTATGCCGACCGCGCCTATCTTGAACGCTATACCGATTGCCCCGGCGAGCTTGAGGCTCATCTTGCGACCCGCACGCCGCAATGGGCCTCATCGATCTCCGGTGTGCCGGTGGAAGAGATCGAGGCTTTTGCCCGGAAGATCGGGCAGACCAAACGGTCATTCTTCCGTCTTGGCTACGGCTTTACCCGCAGCCGAAATGGCGCGGCGCAAATGCATGCGGCGCTCTGCATACCGACCGTGACAGGCGCGTGGCAATACGAGGGCGGCGGGGCGTTCTTCAACAATCATGCGATCTGGAAATTTGACGAGTCGCTGATCGAAGGACATGACGCAATCGACCATTCGACGCGAATACTCGACCAGTCCAAGATCGGGCGTATCCTCACCGGCGATGCGGTGGCATTGAAGGATGGGCCTCCGGTCAAGGCGATGTTGATTCAGAACACCAACCCGATGACGGTGGCGCCGGAGCAGGCGCTGGTGCGGCGGGGTTTTGCGCGCAACGACCTGTTCATGGTTGTGCACGAGCAATTCATGACCGAAACCGCCCAGATGGCGGATGTCGTGCTGCCGGCCACGATGTTCATGGAACACGACGATCTCTATTACGGCGGCGGCCACCAGCACATTTCGGTCGGAGCCAAATTGGTCGAGCCGCCAGGCGAATGCCGCTCGAATCACGAGGTATTGCGTGGCCTTTCCCGACGTCTCAAGGCAGCGCATCCCGGTTTTGACATGTCGGCGCGCGAATTGATCGACGCCACGCTGAGGAAGAGTGGCCACGGCAACATAGAAGCTCTCGAGGCCGATATCTGGCGCGATCTGCAGCCGGACTTCCGCACGTCGCATTACTTGGACGGCTTTGCGCACGTCGACAAGAAGTTTCACTTCAAGGCCGATTGGACGCGGGTCCCGCTTCACAACGCTGGAATGATGGGGCCGTGGGACCGGATGCCGTCGCTGCCGGATCACTGGACTATCATCGAAGAAGTGGATGCGGCGCATCCGTTCCGGCTCGCCACCAGCCCCTCGCGCAGCTTCCTCAACACCACATTCAACGAAACGCCTTCGTCTCAGGCGCGCGAAGGCGCGCCGGCGGTGATGATCCATCCCGATGACGCTGCCACGCTCGATATCAACGATGGCGATGCTGTCACACTGGGCAACATGCGCGGCGAGACGACGCTAACAGCCAGACTGTTCGACGGCGTACGTCGTGGTGTGCTGATCGCAGAATCGGTACATCCGAACAAGGCCCATATCGGCGGCCACGGTATCAACATGCTGACTGGAGCCGAAGCCGTGGCGCCGGTCGGCGGCGCCGCGTTCCATGACAACAAGGTCTGGGTTAAAAAGGCCATGGCGACGATTCCGAAGCCTTGACGCTCCAAAATCATCCTTGCGGCCGATGGCTTTCCCGCCGCTAATAGCCGCCGAAAACCAACCAGGCAGGCGAGCAAGGCAATGTCTGACAATAGCAGCGTTCTATTCGAAAAGCGGGGGCAGGCGTTCTGGATCACCATTAACCGGCCCGAGAAGCGCAATGCCATCAATGGCGATGTGATTGCCGGCATCGCCAAGGGTTATCGCACCGCGCATGATGTTGACGACGTCCGCGTGATCGTCCTGACCGGCGCCGGCAATAAGGCGTTCTGCGCGGGCGCTGACCTGCAGAACAGCGGGGCCGCGTTTTCACACGATTTTGCCAAACCGAATGTCGACTACGCCGATCTGTTGCGGCTATCGCAAAGCGCCACCAAGCCCGCAATTGCACGGATAGGTGGAGTCTGCATGGCCGGCGGCATGGGCCTGTTGTGCATGACCGACGTGGCGGTGGCGGCCGAAAATGCGATCTTCGGGCTGCCCGAGGTAAAGGTCGGCGTGTTCCCGATGCAGGTGCTGAGCCTATTGCAATCGATGGCACCGCGGCGTCTTGTCAACGAATGGGCGCTCACCGGCGAACCCTTCGATGCCAGGAGCGCGCAGGCGGCCGGACTTCTGAACTATGTGGTGCCTGCCACAGAGCTTGACGCCAAGATCGATTGGCTGGTCAGCCGCATCATCGACAAATCACCGACGGCGATCCGGCGCGGCAAATACGCCATGCGCGCGATCGCTTCGATGTCGTTCGACGAGAGCATCGCTTATACGGAAAGCCAGATCGCGCTATTGGCGATGACGGAAGATGCCAAGGAGGGACTCAAGGCCTTTGCCGAAAAGCGCAAGCCCTCCTGGCCAGGAAAGTAACACCCCGGATCGGCTTCCAACTCGATACCGGAAATGGCGCTTCACGACGCCGGTAGGGAACGATTGCTGGCGTATCCGCCGTCGAAACCCATCACCAGAACACAGGCTACATGAAGGGCATCGCGGCCAGCACCATCCTTGATTTGGTGCCGGCAGGACGTGCCGTCTGCGAATCTGGGTCTTGGCATATGAAGATCAGATCATATTATTGGTGCCTATTTCGCTCAGGGCCGGAGTTGTTCGATAGCCCGGAATTTCAGGCTGGTTGTCGTCCCCAAGTCGTCCAGCAGAGGCAAAAAAAGCTGACCTTCCCATGCATTGAGGGTGCTCCCGGAGCGGGGGGACAAGCACGCTGAATAGTGATATTCGAGCGGCTCGCGAAGCCAAAGAAGGACAACACCAGATGACGTTGCACACCGGAAGGCATTTTCTCCAGATTCCAGGACCGACTAATGTGCCCGATCGGGTGCTTCGCGCCATGGACATGCCGACCATGGATCATCGCGGTCCCGAGTTCGCCGAACTCGGTCATGCCGTGCTGGCAGGCATCAAACGCATTTTCCGGACCAAGCAACCGGTCATCATCTATCCCTCGTCGGGTACCGGTGCCTGGGAGGCCGCGATCGTCAATACTCTGTCGCCCGGTGACAAGGTGCTGATGGCTGAAACCGGCCAGTTCGCGGTGCTGTGGCGAAACATGGCCGATAGATTCAAGCTCGACGTCGAGTTCCTACCGACTGACTGGCGGCGCGGCGCCGATG
>JAGXAF010000035.1 GCA_018971675.1 Bradyrhizobium sp. | reverse complement strand
TCTGCACCTGCGCCGCGTGCGAGGCCCGCGCCTTGAAGCGCTCGATGAATTTTATGTCCTTGGCCAGCATCGCCTGCTGGCGCTCGAACTGGGCCTGCTGCTGCTTTTCGTTGAGCGCGCGCTGGGCTTCGTAGAATTCGTAATTGCCGGAATAGGTCGTCAGCGTGCCGCCGTCGATCTCGACGATCTTGTTGACGATGCGGTTCATGAACTCGCGGTCGTGCGAAGTCATCAGCAGCGCACCCTCGTAACCCCGCAGGAATTGCTCGAGCCAGATCAGGCTTTCGAGATCGAGATGGTTGCTCGGCTCGTCGAGCAACATGACATCGGGCCGCATCAAGAGGATGCGCGCCAGCGCCACCCGCATCTTCCAGCCGCCCGACAGCGCGCCGACATCGCCGTCCATCATCTCCTGGCTGAAACCGAGGCCGGCCAGCGCCTCGCGGGCGCGGCCCTCGAGCGCGTAGCCGTCGAGTTCCTCGAAGCGATGCTGCACTTCGCCATAGCGGGCGATGATCTCGTCCATGTCGTCGGCGCGCGCCGGATCGGCCATCGCGGCCTCGAGTTCCTTCAATTCGGCCGCGACCACCGACACCGGCCCGGCGCCGTCCATCACCTCGGACACGGCGCTGCGGCCGGACATCTCGCCGACGTCCTGGCTGAAATAGCCGATCGATATGCCGCGATCGACCGCGACCTGACCCTCGTCGGGCAGTTCCTCGCCCGCGATCATCCGGAACAGCGTGGTCTTGCCGGCGCCGTTGGGGCCGACCAGCCCGATCTTCTCACCCTTGAGAAGGGCGGCGGAAGCCTCGATGAACAGGATCTGGTGTCCGACCTGCTTGCTGACATTATCGAGGCGAATCATGGGCACCGGAGCCTGGGGAAATGGTTGGAGCGCTCTCTAGGCCATGTCGGGCGCGCACGGAAGCCCGAGATTTCTCGTTGCCCGAAAACGCTGTAGGATGGCCCGATGAGAAATGCCGCCCCTCCCCGTCATTTCAGCCTCAACGGCGCCAGCAATTTTCGCGATCTTGGCGGCTATGTCGGCAAGGATGGCCGCGCGGTGCGCTGGCGGCAAATCTTCCGTTCCAACCATCTCGGCGACCTGACTGAGGCCGATATCGCGATATTGCGCGGCCTCGGTCTGAGGAGCGCGTTCGATTTCCGCGGATTGGAGGAGCGCGGCGAAGCCGTGTGCGCGATCGAGGAAATCACGGTGCATTCGCTGCCGGTCGAACCGACGGTCGTGGCGACGCTCCGCGCGCGCCTCGCCAGCGGCAAGGCGCTTTCGGCGATCGACGGCGTCGAAGTCATGCGCGAGTCCTACATTGGTTATGTGCGGCAAAATACCCAGCGCTATCGCAGCCTGTTCGCGCATCTGCTTGGGGATAGCGCGCCGCTGGTGATCCACTGCACCGCCGGCAAGGACAGGACCGGATTTGCCTGCGCATTGATCCTGCATGCGCTCGGCGTCCCCGAAGACGTGATCGCCGAGGACTACCTGCTCACCAACCGCTTTTACCGGCGCGACCCCTCGGCCACCAACGACCTTCCAGAGGATGTCAGGCAAGTACTGGGTTCGGTCGAATCCTCGTTCCTCGTCGCCGCGTTCGACGCCATCCGCCGCGACTACGGCGACCTTCAGCGATATCTCAGCGACGGGCTGGGGCTCGGCGCAGCCGAACACGCGACATTCCAGGCGCGTTACCTGGAGGCATGATGACGGCGCCCGGCAACACTCGCGCGGCGCCGGGCGGCCCTTCAGGCCGCGGCTTCCATTTCCGCGTCGAGATCGGCGATGACGTCCTCGAATGCGGAGATCGCCTGTTGCACGGCGGCAATCTGCATCAGTTCCCAACTGTTGACCGGGCCGCTGCGCTTCTGCAGCGCGACGACCAAATCCCGCCGCTGCTCCTTGAGCTGAATCAGCGGCAAACCGTGATCAGGCAAATGCTTCATGAGGATATACCCGCCCTTTGCGTTCGCTGCCCTGTTGACCGGGCAGCATCAAGCCATAGCGCACCGGTTCTGCCATCCCTTTACAAAACTCGGGCGAATTTTAGCAATCGATGGGGGGAGGCCTGCCCGTTAACAATTGCTGAAGCGATATTTGGAGCCGATGCGTTCCTGGCGGGCCTTGCAGGGCCGGTATCCACTGGACATATCCACCACCCTCACGACAACGGACCAAGATATGCATGCACCTGGACCCATTACGGACGGAAAAGTCATTCTCGTGACCGGCGCGCTCGGTGCGCTCGGTCGGGTCTTTATGGATGAAGCACTCGCGCGCGGCGCGCGGATTGCAGCCGTCGACCACGCGCCGACACAAGTGCCGGCAAATGCAAGAAAGCTCGAGCTTGGCGGTGTCGATTTGACCGACGCAGCTCAGGCCAGAAAGGCGGTCGACGCCGCCGTTTCGCATTTCGGCAGGCTCGATGCGCTGGTCAATATTGCCGGGGGGTTCGCCTACGAGACGGTCGCTGAGGGCGACCTGAAAACCTGGCAGCGCATGTATGCGCTGAACGTGCTCACCACGTTGAATGCGTCGCAATCGGCGATCCCGCACCTGGTCGCTTCCGGCGCCGGACGCATCGTCAATGTCGGCGCGATGGGCGCCGTGCAGGCCGGCTCGGGCATGGCGGCCTACGCTGCCTCCAAAGCTGGCGTGCATCGTCTCACCGAGGCGCTGGCGGCCGAATGGAAAGGCAAGATCACCGTCAACGCCGTCCTGCCGTCGACCATCGACACCCCGACCAATCGCGCCAGCATGCCGAATGCGGATTTCGCCAAATGGGTGAGTGCGCGGGAGCTCGCCGAAGTGATCCTGTTCCTGATCAGCGATGCCGCGAGCGGGGTGACCGGCGCGCTGCTGCCAGTGAGCGGCCGGGTATGATCTTCATCAAATCAGAGGCCGCAATGCGGGTAGATTTGGATTTCCGGGTTAGACTTGGACGTTGAGTCGCGGACGCGACACTGGAGCTCCCGTTGGAAACCGCGCTCTATTTGCCCGTCAAGCGCTTCCTCGAAAACCTCGGCTTCGCGGTCAAGGGCGAGGTCGGCGGCTGTGATCTCGTGGCATTGAGCGGCGACGATCCACCTATCGTTGTGATTGGCGAACTGAAACTGTCTTTCAATCTCGAACTGTTGCTGCAGGCGGTCGATCGCGCCACCGCCTGCGATGAGGTATGGCTTGCCGCCAGAATGTCGGTGCGCGGCAAGGGCCGCGAGAGCGATTCCCGCTACCGCAATCTCTGCCGAAGGCTCGGCTTTGGGATGCTCGCGGTCACCGGCACCGGCGACGTCGAGGTGATCGTCAAGCCGACGACCATGCCGCGACGCGACCCGAAAAAGCGCTCCCGGCTCGTCGCCGAACATCAGCGCCGCAACGGCGACCCGGCGCTCGGCGGCAGCACCCGGGCACCGATCATGACCGCCTATCGCCAGCAAGCCCTGCTTTGCGCGCGGGCGCTGTCGCAGGGACCCCGCCGCGTACGCGACCTACGGCCGGAGATTCCGGACGCCCAGAAAATCCTGCAACACAATGTCTATGGCTGGTTCGACCGCGTCGAGCGCGGCGTTTATATGTTGGCGGATGCCGGCCGGGCGGCGCTGAAACGCTGGCCGCAACAGCCGGTCGATCCCATTGCGGCCAAAGGATCCGTGCCCGGGAAATCGACGCCGCCACAAAGCTGGAGAAATTACAGTGCATAGCTGTCTTGCCACGCCAATTACATATTGCAGTGCAATGTAAGGGGCCCTAGGCAGTGCCGGTCAAAGGTGAGAGCCGTCGATGAGCCAAGACTGGAATACCAAGCACGGACCCAGGCGGGTGCGGCGCGACCCTCCGACGCTGGATGAAGCCATTTTCGCGGCCATCGGCATCACCGACGACCAGGAGGCGCAGGCCGAAATCGCCGCATCCCTGATGGGCATGCCGCTGGAACCTGTGCTGGCCGAAGTGAGGAAGGTCGCGCGTAGCTCGGCGCGGTCGGCCACGCGGGTGATCGCAGGCGAGCAAGGCGCGCAGCGTTCGGTCGTGGTCGAACGCCGGGTTGTCCGGAAATTCGGTAACGACAAGCGCGTTTGAGAGCCGCCCGCCGATGATCTTCGGATCAGGCTTGGCTGCAGGCGCACCCCGGCCGATCGGCTCATCTCCGTCACAGCACCAGCTGGGTTTGGGTGACGACGGCGATGAGTTTGCCGTCCTCGGTCTCCAGCCGCGTCTGCCAGACCTGGGTACGGCGTCCCCGATGCACCGGGGTTGCGGTGGCAATGACCGTCATTCCCTCCTTGGCGCCGCCGATGAAATTGGTCTTGCTTTCAATCGTGGTGGTACCGTTGGCATCGGCGGGCAAATTGACCACGGTCGCGGCTGCCCCGACCGAATCCGCAAGCGCCATCACCGCACCGCCGTGAATCGTATTGCGGGTGGTACAAAGATCAGGCCGCACCAGCATTCGCGCCACCACCCGGTCCATGGTGGCTTCGACGAAGGTAACGCCCTTGAGGTCGGCGAACGGCATCTTCATCGACTGGATTTTCTCTAACGGCGTCATGCGGCCTGACCCTCCCGGTTCTCTCTCGTTTGAAGGCATTGTTGCGATCATGGATTGCCGGTTCACGTCCAGCAATGAAGTTTGTAGTAGTAACCAGCATGCGCCAGTTCCCTCCCCGCCGGATCGTATGTCTCACCGAAGAGACCGTCGAGACGCTGTACCTGCTCGGCGAGCAGGATCGCATCGTCGGGGTCTCCGGCTATGCGGTGCGGCCGCCACGGGTTCGTCGCGAAAAGCCCCGGGTGTCCGCATTTATCTCGGCGGACATTCCGAAAATCATGGCGCTCAAGCCGGATCTGGTGCTCGCGTTTTCCGACCTGCAAGCCGATATCGCAGCCGAACTGATCCGCGCCGGAATAGCCATTCATGTCTTCAACCAGCGCGACGTCGCGGGCATCCTGGCGATGATCCGCACCCTTGGCGCGCTGGTCGACGCAGGCGCTCGCGCCGATCAGCTCGCCCGCGATTACGAGAAGCGCTTGGCAGACGTCGCGGCAACCGCCCGCCCCGCGCGCAAATCCAGGGTCTATTTCGAGGAATGGGACGATCCGCTGATCAGCGGCATCGGCTGGGTATCCGAACTGATCGAGGTTGCCGGCGGCGTGGATATTTTTGCAGATTTGCGATCTCAAAAAGCCGCGAAAGACCGCATCGTTGCGCCGGATGCCGTGCGCGCGGCCGCGCCCGACGTGATCCTTGCCTCATGGTGTGGCAAGAAGGTCATCGCGGAGAGAATCCGGCAACGGCCAGGATGGAGCGGAATTCCGGCGGTGCGCAACGATCGCATCGTCGAAATAAAATCGGCGCTGATCCTGCAGCCCGGCCCCGCCGCGTTAACGGATGGGCTCGACGCGATTGTCGCGGCGTTGTGGCCGGATTTGGCCTCCACCCGCACCGTTCCGCCATGAACGGCGTAATCGCCTCGGTCGACTTCCCCGACAACTCAGATCGACATACTCATTGAAGCCAAGGTATCGTGCCGGTAATGAAGATCTCACGCATCGAGCTTTTTTCGATTCTGCTGCTTGGCGTCCTGATCCAGCTGGCGCTGATGCGTGTCGCCACCGCGCAACAGGTGAGACGCGAACAGGACATCGTCAATTTGCGGCTGGGTCAGCGCATCAAGGTCGACGACGGAACCTGCCCGGCCGGCCAGATCAAGGAAGTATCCGGCTCCAAAATGACGCCGATGGGTGTGGAGCGGACACAGAAATGTATTCCGCGACTGGGGCCCAAGACGAAATAGAATAGCAATGAATAAAGACCACGCAGTCGTCGGCGCCAACCGCCGCACAACCTGCAACAGCGATTGGCACCGAGGTTACGATCAAAACATGAAGCGGCCTGTACGGTATTCAGCTCGACGGCGCGAACATGCATTGCAACGTCGGCCTGGCGATCTTGGTAAAGGTCGCACCGATCTCGGATCGTTTCGACGGCGGCACCCAATCGCTCTCGATGGTGGGTACGCCGGTTTCGCTGATGCCGCGCAGCACGGCATGGCGAAGATCGTTGTCTTCGACACCTGCCACGGCACGGTCATACAGGCAACCGCAAACCATTTCCGGACGCGCCCAGCGCCCCGCCATCTGCGGCACGCATTGATGCACGAATTCATCGCGCAGATCCGAAGGATTCGGAGAGTGGACCTCGGCTCGGACCGGCCCGACCGGGATAACGCATGCAGCCATTGCGACTGCGCTGACACGAAAAACCAGACCGAAAGCGAAAGCAGGGATGAAGTTGGGGGTTTTCACTTGACCGCCTCCGGGCTTGGCTGCCGACGTTATTCGCCGTTCTCCCGGCGGCTTGATAATGATCCTCTGTTTCCGGATGTCTGCGCCAAAACAGGAAATGGTTTCGTGAGCCGTCTGAATTATTTCGTCACACGAATTTTGATGAAGCGATCGTTGGAAAACTCCGGCGATTGCAAGCCAATGCGCGCCGGGACCGACGGTGAGTCACCGACTTCTGCTCGGTCAGTGACCGACGTCCATCGCAGCCATCGTGACAGGTAATTGGATAGGGGCAGGCGACCCGTTATAGCTGAAGGTCCCTATTCCCGGCAGATCGTGATCGGCCGGACCGGCCATCGAAGGCCCGGTCAAGAGCAGGATAGCAGCAACAATGTAGCTAAGGCCTCGCATGGGACTTCTCCGCTGAACATTCACGGATAAGACGCCGGCGACGGCAAGTTGGTTCGAGTCGCGCGCAAGTTTTTAGCTTTGCCTGCTTGCTGGGGAGAGATCGCCGGCTAGGCGACAGGTCGGATTTCCTCGCAATGGCCTGATGGCTGTTACTGCACGAAGTCACCGCATTTCTCGATCGCGGCGTTCCCCGCGCCCCAAGGCATGATCGGCACCGATGATGTCGAGTTCTTCGGCGAGCCGTCGATCAGCTTGTCCGAATAGACCATGTAAACCAGCACGTTCCGCTTGGCGTCGCAGCCACGGACAATCTGCATCTTCTTGAAGAACATCGAACGGCGTTGCCGAAACATGTCGCCTCCCTGTTCCATCTTTTCCTTGAAATGGATAGGCCCGATCTGACGGCAGGCCAACGAGATATCCGAGACCTCCTCGGCAAGGCCCAGCCAGCCCTTGAAGCCGCCTTTCTCCGGCACCGTGAAATGACAGGCCACGCCTTCAACTTCAGGGTCATCGATGCCATAGGTCGCAAGCTTGTCATTCGGGCTGAGCAATTTAAACACCGTCGAACGGCGGAAGATCAGATCCGGCTCGTCGCCAGCCAGCACCGGCGAAACCGACCACAACACCAGCGCCAGCGCCGCCAGCAGTCGGCGGCTCGGTTGGGCGACATCTTGTCTTAAGAAGGGCAATGTCATGGCGATCTCCGTTGATAGAGCCAGCAGCGATCCCGGGGATCCGCCAAGTTGCATCCGGCTTTAACCGAATGTGAGGCTTTTTTGCTACGCTTGAGACGAAAATAACAGGATTGCAAGCCTTGCGCTGGTGAACCCGTTCTCCCTCTGCAACGTTGAGTATCAAGGTTTGGAAGTAGGAATTCGAGTAATGACGTGCGTAAGCAGGGATCGCGAAAAAAAACATCGGATTTCCGCGTCAGTATCGAACCGGTTTTGGCAAATTGCCGCTCTGACGGTAGCAGGAACAATCGGCATCGCCGTGCGGGCCGACGCCGCGGTATTCTGGTCGGACTCTGATTCCGGGTACTCGCAGCCGGAGTTCGTGCCGCCGCCGCACGTGCAGCAGGCTCGCCGCCATAAGCGGAAACAACTCGCAGCAAAGGTCAACCAGGCAACCAAGCCGCAGGCTCCGCTGATCATCGCGATCTCGATCAACAAGCAGAACGTCAAAGTTTATGACGCCAACGGACTCTTCGCCTCAGCACCGGTCTCCACCGGCATGGCCGGCCACGCCACGCCCATGGGCGCGTTCAGCGTGATCCAGAAGCAGAAGATGCATCACTCCAATATCTACAGTGGCGCCCCGATGCCATTCATGCAGCGGATCACCTGGTCAGGCGTCGCGATGCATGCCGGAGTGCTTCCCGGCTACCGTGCCTCGCATGGCTGCATCCGCATGCCGATGGCGTTCGCCATCAAGATGTATGGCTGGACCAAGATGGGTGCGCGCGTCATCGTCACACCCGGCGAGTTGACGCCCGCGCCTTTCTCACATCCGCTGCTGGTCACACGGAAGGTCGTGCCGCAGCCAGCGACCGCTGACGTCTCCAATCCGCATACGCCCACGAACGGCAGCAAGGTAACCAGCGTCGACTCGAAACCGGCGGCGCCGGAGCCGAACCTCGAAATGCGACCGACCGTCGGCCACGATGCTCATCTGACCGTCGTGATGGGCGAGCAGCCCCAGCCCGCGTCGTTGGACGAACGGACTCATACCGCGGACGCCAGCCCGTCGCCTGGTGCAAAGTCGGACGTCACGATGTCCGATGCAGCGATGTTCGTGTCGCAGACCGCGGATGGCGCCGCGTCCGGCGATCGCGCGGCACCTGCCGCCGAAGGTGCTGACAATGCGGACATCACCAGCGAAACGAAATCGGTCACCGCAAAATCGGAAGCTGAACCAAGCGTCGCCAGGATATCCGACGAGTCCGCATTCTCCGCCGACAAACCCGTTGAGACCGGCGCAGCGGGAACTCTCACGCCTGAACAGATTACCAAGGCCGCCACCGCGGAGCCAGCCAATCAAAAGAAAGCCGACGCGGCTGATGCGTTCGCGTCAGTACAGCTCAATGACGTCAAGGTCAGCGCAAAGCCCGACATTATGGCCGAGACCCACACGCCGGTGGACGCCGCCGATCCGAAAAGAGACCAGGACCGCGACCCGGCTGTCGCCCCCGAACCCGCTCTGGCGACGGCAAAGGGCACCGGCCCGATTTCGGTATTCATCAGCGGCAAGGATGGAAAGCTGTATGTACGGCAAAATTTCGCGCCGCTGTTCAACGTGCCAGTGACGATCGCGCCAAGCGACCGGCCGCTCGGAACTCACATCTTTACCGCCGAGACCGACAAGACCGATCCCAACATTCTGCGCTGGTCGGTGGTCACGCTGCCTTCAAGTCAAAGGGCTAAACGACAGGACGAGGACGAGCGCCACGTGCATCGTCGCCGAAACGCAGGTGCCGAGATCACAAAGCCTGAACCCGACAGCCCGGCCGAGGCACTGGATCGCCTTACCATCCCCGGGGATGCCATGACCCGCATCTCGGAAGCGCTTTCGACAGGCAGCTCGATCATCGTTTCCGACCAGGGCATCGCCGCAGGTGAAACCGGCGAAGGAACGGACTTCATCGTTTCGCTGCGCTAGGCGACTCTCCGGACTCCCGTTAATATCGCTGGTCGGGAAGGCCTCCATGATTGCGGCCTGCTGCGCATGCGGGGGACGACACCAAGTTCGCCAGCCCGCCATCGATGCTCGTCAACACCAGGTCATTGTGCGGTTTCACGCCGCAATATGCCGAATTGCAGCAGTTGCAGGCCAAGTTTCTCACGCTCCCGGGCGACGATCCTTTGGCGAGCCCTCGAGCGATTCAGCGGCCAGGAACCCCCGCGGCGCAACCGAGATCGCCGAGAACGCGCCGCGCTGGAACTTTCACAAATCGGCCGCGGCGGCGGTATCGCCGAGGCGTTTCCTACGACGGGCGAATCGACGGATACCCCGGTGAGAACAGCCTTTGCTTTGGCGGCAGCCTGATAAAGCCATTCGCGCGCCAGATTAACTTATTCGATCAGCAACCCCGCGGGGGACGAGAAAGCCGTTGCTGTGGCGGGGGACGCCTGACTAAGCTATTGTGATTCACAGAAATTGCTCGGACGGAGGCTTGCTACGGCCGAATGGGATCAAGGTAAGGGGATTAAGATGCGGATTGCGGCAGGTTTGATCTTTGCCAGCGTGGTTTCGCTCTGCGTATCGGGCGGTGCATGGTCTCAAACGGCGACCGGGCCCACGGCCGTTCCCCCGGCGGCGCCTCAAGCGGCGCCGGCCGCCGCTCCCGCTGCGGCAACCACTCCCGCTCCACTGTCCAAAGCCGCCTGCACCAATCCGGACGCGCTCGGCATCGCCCGCGTGGTCGAGATCGATACCACGGGCGGTCCCGGATTCGGTTTTGAACATTTCAAGCAGCTCGATTTTCTGCGCGACCATGAGGTGGTGCTGACGTTCGACGATGGTCCGTGGATCGGCAACACGCCCGCCGTGCTCAAAGCCTTAGCGGACGAGTGCACCACCGGTATTTTCTTTTCGATCGGCAAGCATGCGACCTACTATCCGGAGATCCTCCGTCAGGTTCTCGCCGCCGGTCATACCATCGGATCCCACACTTGGTCGCACGCCACACTGACAAACAAGAAACTGACCGAAGACCAGCGCAAGGAGGAAATCGAAAAAGGCTTCAGTGCGGTCAAATGGGCTCTCGACGGCGTCTCCCCCGCGCCGTTTTTCCGCTTCCCGGCGTTGCAACACCCGCCGGAAATGGTCACCTATCTCGGCACCCGCAATATCGCGATATTCTCCTGCGATCTCGACTCCTTCGACTTCAAGGCACGCAATGCCCAGCAGGTGATCGATGTCACGATGAAGAAGCTCGACAAGCTGGGCAAGGGCATCATCCTGCTGCACGATTTCCACAAACACACCGCCGAAGCGCTGCCCGAATTACTGCGCAGGTTGAAGGCCGGCGGCTACAAGGTGGTGAGGATGATCCCCAAAGCCCCGGTGCAAACGTTGCCGCAGTATGACGAAGAACTCCTGAAAGACGCCAAACTGCCGACGGTTAGCGAGCGCCCGGTTTCCAGCGTCGTCCAGACCATCTCTGAATAGGCTCTCGCCGGTCGCGACAATCGATGGCGGCACCAAGCATTGAAGGTTACGTCATTGTGTCGGCGGACGGCATGCTGGCGAATGCCGCTCGCGTGATGCCCGACGAACTGAAATTCGAGGGCGACAAGCGATTCTTCACAGCGGCGCTCGACCGCGCCGATCTCATCGTGCACGGCCGTCACTCGTTCGAAGACCAGCCCAATTCTCCGCGGCGAAGGCGAATTGTCCTGACCCGGACGATAACCTCTCTCGCACCCGATCCATCCAATCCCAAGTCGACCCTGTGGAATCCGGCAGGTGCGTCATTCGAGGCGGCTTGCGAACGGGCTGGCGGCGTCCACGGCACCGTCGCGATCATCGGCGGCCCTGACGTTTTCCAAATGTTTATGGACCGCTACGATACGTTCTGGCTCTCGCTGGCACCGCTCGTGCGGATCCCTGATGGTGAGGGCTGCTTTCCCGGCGTTCCCGCGCAATCGCCCCAGGAAATCATGGCTGCGCATGGGCTGAAACCTGGTCAGGCCCGCATCCTCGACGCCGCCCATCAGGTCAGCGTGACGCCCTGGCGGCGATAGCAAAGCGTCCAGGTAGTCTTCTCTTCGCGCCGGCAGCGTATCACCCCCCTCGAAAATACCGCCAACGCGCTATCCGACCAATCGCTTTTCACGACCGCTTTTCTCCTCCGACCAAATCCGAACCGTCCGTTGAGCAGTAGACAATACCAGCGTTTCGAACATCTCACGGGCACGTTCGACTTGCGGCTTGGAAGCCGATACACAGCCGGGCCGATTGTGAATGATCATCGCTGCCGTCGACCAATTCAGCCTGGCGGCCTTGCAAGCCACCATCAATCCATCCAGTTGGGGATTGCGGATCAATGATTCGATCGCCTCGACGGGCACCGTAGTGAGGAGTGCAAGCGCCGCTACCACGCTGGGATACTCGCCCTGAACCGCAAATCGATTCACGGATTGATCGTTCAGCTTGCCCTTGCGGTTAAGCTCGATCACCGTGCGCAGGGATTCCGTATAGTCGACCGGCTTCGGCTGTAGCGTGGCGGCACGTTCGGCCCCTTTCGCGACCGCGGCTTTGATGATCTCCAGCACGTCGGGCGAGGCCGATTGCAAAATTCGCGCGCGCGCGCGGGCGCTGGCCTTTGCAACAAGCTCCTCAAGCAACCGGATGGGAATATCCTGTCGGCGCCCAAGTTTTTCTGTCAGGCCGTCGTCGCGCTCCGCATCCCGAACAAGCGACTCATAAGCGGCCTCAGAGAAGCGCGCACCTGAATTCTGAGCGAGCGTGCCGCGGACGACCGAATCTCCGCGAACTACCAGCACATCACTCAAGGATTCACTCAGCGTGTCTCGGCCGGAGATCGCCAGCAAATGTTCCTGGCCACCCGTGTTGGCGACTTCAACAAGGTCTTCGTCCGATAAGCCGTCGGACCTTCTTAAAACCGGCGCGGCAACCGATGCATCCTCGTGAAATGCCAGCTTGCGTACGGCGTCTCTCGGCGCAAGCGTCAAGCCGGACAGGTTGGCGCTAAGCTGGGCCAATGTTCGTGCTTCTGACCGTTCGATCAATCGAACGAGAACGTCGTCGAACACCTCGATCTGTACTGGGTTGAGACGATCGACGTCAGCCAGAAACAGGTTGGTTACCTGACGCAGAATCTCGACTCGCCGCGCCGGCGATCGGTCATTCATGGCATCATCCAGTTCCGCCATTAACACGGCCGATGCTATCGCAGTCATTGTCGGTTTCCTTCCCCAGGGAAACAAGAGAAGATCGACTAAAATGCCACGCCGACGCGGAGTCCGTCTTTCCAGACCATCCGGCAACGCTTTCGGCTGAGACCATGCAGCAATTCGAACCGGGGCGGCAGTACTATCTTGCCAACCAGTTGCAAACAGGCTCCGCCTGCCGAATAGTCGATAACCGTGCAATCGATCACGGGTGTTTTCTGATCAATAATGATTTTGGCCGTATTGGAAACTCTGCCCGAAGGCCGAATACGGGCAAATCGTCGCTGATACATTGATCAGAGCCTTTGCAGTTCATTGCTGGACGACCGTATCGGCCGGCCATTTCGCGCCGCGCTACGTGCCCTGGCCGCCGAACTCGTCGTGCTTTTCGTCGATTCAAAAAAGCAACGCGTGACCACGGACCCAAAGAGGCCGATTGCGGCCCGAAAACAGCTTATCGCGAAACCAAATTTCGACAGGCGACCAGACTCGATGAACGAACAAACCCTCGGCGCGAGCAGATCCATCGAATCCCGCCTGTAAGCAAAACTCCCAAGGTCATTGCACCGCAAAGGCACTTAAGATTCCTTTTACATTATTGCCGATCGCTATCTCCGGGCCAAAAATCCCGACCCATAAGGTAGCAGAATGCCTTTTTCCCGATTCCGGCGGCTGTCTCAATTACGTAATAAATTAATTTTGTTCCCCGATAGTTACCAATCAGGTGCTTCCAACGGGTTCAACGCTGGCCCCAAGGCTACGACAATTCGTTTTTCCTTGTTGAGGGACGGCTGCCATACGAGACGTTACCAACTGGTCTCCATTCGAGAGGACACACATCGCCGGAGCAATTTCGCGCGAATGCGAATGATCGGGCGCTCAATTTCTTAGGGTGTGCATTGACTATTTTGTGGGCTTCTGGAGGGAAGCGAACGCAGGGGATTACTCCGGTCAGGCACTCGGGTTGATGGAAGATACGGCGGCAAGTTGATGACCTTCGGCATACGGAAGAGCAAGCGCGTCAATTTCGAGCGCGGCAGTCCACAAGAAGCAGTCAGCCAAATGACCGGCATCCGGAGCGATCGTTCAGGATTCAACGCCGGCAATGGCCTCACTGTCAGCAAAGGGCGGTGTTTTCATGCGCGTCCTCGTTGCCGGTGACGACGTCAGCCAATTGTCGACGGTGCGTGCCATGCTGGTGCAGCAATGCACGGTCACGGCCGAATTGCTTGCCAGCATCGAACTTCGGGAGAATGAAGTCGACGCCGTCGTCGTTGCAGCGGATCTTCGTCTTGTCGAAAACGTTTCCGCGCTGAAAAGAGTAGCCGGACAATTGGGCCGGATACGCAAGCGCGTCTTCCTCATCGACCGCAAAAACCGGCTCTCCGTCGTTCGGGCTCATGCCCTTGGTGCAACCCATGTCCTCTCAAATCCTGTCAGCAAGCCTCTGCTGCTGGCGAAACTGATCGACCAGGTCCGACCGGACTTTGCCTCGGGCGAAGTCCTGTCCGACGCGCTGTCCGCGGCCCAGGCCGGCGCGGCCAGCATCGCGTCGATGTTCCTGGCGGTATCAACCGGAACGGAAGTTGATGTCCGTGACGCGAAAAGCGCCGCGTGCAGGATCGCGGAAGCCGTTGCTGAAGACGGCCTGTCCGATTGGCTCACCAAGGTTCGCCAACACCATGAAGGGACCTATCAGCACTGCCTGCTGGTCACCGGAATAGCCGTCGACTTCGGCTTGAGTCTGGGGCTGCGCACGCTCGATCTGGAACGACTGCATTCCGCCGCGATGTTTCACGACATCGGCAAGGCTAGGATTCCGCTCACGATTCTCGATAAGCCCGGCCGCCTTGAAGCCGAGGAACGCGCGCTGATCGAAACCCATCCGGCCGCCGGATGGGACGCGCTGAAGGAAAATCCCGATATTTCGCAGGAGATACTCGATGCAGTTCGACATCACCATGAGTACCTTGACGGCAGCGGATATCCCGACGCTCTCGGCGCCGAAAGCATATCCGATGTCGTGCGAATCCTGACCATTTCGGACATCTTCGCGGCGTTGATCGAACAGCGAAACTACAAACCCACCATGCCGCGTGCGCAGGCCTATGAAATCCTGCAGGGCATGCGCGGAAAGCTCGAAGCACCGCTCGTGGTCGCATTCCGCGAGGTCGCCCTGAACCGCTGAGGCGACCAATCTCCGTTGAGCGATGGGTCGGATTGCGCGATATACGCTCGCTAGACGTCGCCATAAGCGGATTCGCTGGTCCGCGACTTCCGGCTGGATCCCGCGATGACGAACAAGGCGCCGATGATCGACAGGTTCTTCAGCGCATCCACCACTGACTTGGCGTTTTCCGGCGGCGACTGGTTCCAGAAATCGTGGAAATAGAAGGTCGTCGCGGCGACGAATAAAATCAGCAGGATGGCGAAGAATCTCGTCGCCAGATTGAACGCGATCATCAATCCCGCGATGACCTCGAAGGAGCCCACCGCAATCACCAGCATCTGCGGCGTCGACATTCCCGTGATCCCCTCGAGTTGGGTCGTATAGGGCAGCAGCGGCGCCGGGATGGCCACCTTGGCGGCGATGAAGTCCGCCGTCGCGGCGAGGCCGAGCAAATGGCTGACTCCCGAATAGAGAAACAGCACGGCAAACAGGATTCTTCCGAAAGTGACGAAGGCTGGCATGGTCGGCCCCGATGAGTGCTGCAACGATCAGGTCGTTAGACGACGAAGCAATTATGGGCGTTACGCCCCGGATTTTCAAACGTTCAAACCACACTTCAACGGCGCAAGTGGCCATCAAGACGTCACGATCTAGCCGTACAGGCCCGGCTGCTGGCGACCGGCGCGCTCCTGGGCTTCAACCGCTGCCACCGCCGTCATGTTGAGAACGCCGCGCGCGGTCACCGACGGCGTCAGAATGTGGGCCGGACGGGCCGGGCCGACCAGGATCGGGCCGACGGGAAGCGCATCCGCCAGTGACTTGATCATCTGGTAGGCGACATTGGCGGTGTCGAGGTTCGGCATGATCAGGATGTTGGCGACGCCTTCCAGATCCGAATGCGGCAGTATCAGCGCCCGTGCTGCTTCTGACAGCGCGGTGTCGCCCTGCATTTCGCCATCCGCCTCTATCTCCGGATGGTTCTGTTTCAACAGCGCGGTAGCGCGGCGCATCTTCCGGGAAGAGTCCGTATCATAGCTGCCGAAATCGGAGTGCGACACAAAGGCCACCCTGGGCTTGATATTGAAACGCTGGACGTGGATCGCGGCGAGCGCGGCCATTTCCGCCAGCTCCTCGGCGTTCGGATGCGGCCGCACCTGAGTGTCCGCGATGAAGTAGGCTCCCTTGCTGGTGATCATCAGTGCCAGCGCCGCGAAATCGGTGATGCCCGGCAGGAAGCCGATGATCTCGCGCACATGGCGCAGATGGCTCATATAGCGGCCTTCGACGCCGCAGATCATGGCGTCGGCTTCGCCACGCACCACCGCCAGCGCCGCAATCACGGTCGCATTGGTACGCACTACCGTGCGTGCGGCATCCGGCGTGACGCCATGGCGGCCGGCGACGTCGATATAGGATTGGACATAGGAGCGATAGCGCGGATCGTCCTCGGGATTGATCAGGTCGAAATCCCGGCCGGCCTTGATGGCGAGACCATAGCGCTTGATCCGCGCCTCGACCACCGCGGGACGCCCGACCAGAATCGGCCGGGCCAGCTTCTCCTCGAGCACGACCTGTGACGCATGCAGCACGCGCTCGTCCTCGCCTTCGGCGTAGATCACGCGAACCGGCTGGGTTCTGGCCTTGGCGAACATCGGCTTCATCACGAGGCCGGAGCGGAATGCGAAGCGTTCCAGTTGCGCGGCATAGTCCTCGAAATTCGCCAGCGGCCGCGATGCGACGCCCGACGCCATCGCCGCCCTGGCAACCGCCGGCGCAATCCGCAGGATCAGCCGCGGATCGAACGGACTGGGGATCAGCGAGCCCGGGCCGAAACCTTGCGTCTCGCCGCTGTCGAAGCCAGGTGCGATCACATCCGACGGCGGATCGCGCGCGAGCTGCGCGATGGCTTCGACGGCGGCATGCTTCATTTCCTCGTTGATCGCGGTCGCACCGACATCGAGCGCGCCACGGAAGATGAAGGGAAAGCACAAGACGTTGTTGACCTGATTGGGAAAATCCGAGCGGCCGGTGCAGATCATCGCGTCGGGCCGGGCTTGGCGCGCCTCGTCCGGCATGATCTCCGGATTGGGATTGGCGAGGGCCATCACCAGTGGCTGATCTGCCATCTGCCTGACCATGTCCGGCGTCAGCACGTTGGGCGCTGACAGCCCGAGAAAGATGTCGGCGCCACCAATCACCTCGGCCAGCACCCGCTTGTCGGTCTTTTGTGCATAGGCCGACTTCCAGCGATCCATCAGCGTATTGCGGCCTTCATGCACGACGCCGTCGATATCGCAGACCCAGATGTTCTTGCGCTGCGCGCCGAGAGACACCAGAAGGTTGAGGCAGGCGATCGCCGCCGCTCCGGCGCCCGAGGCGACGATCTTGACGTCGGCAAGCTTTTTGCCATTCAGCAGCAGCGCATTGCTGATGGCGGCGCCGACAATGATCGCGGTGCCATGCTGGTCGTCATGGAACACCGGGATCTTCATGCGCTCCTTGAGCCGCGCCTCGATCTCGAAGCATTCCGGCCCCTTGATGTCCTCGAGGTTGATTCCGCCGAAGGTCGGCTCCAGCGCCGCCACGGTCTCCACCACGCGCTCGATGGTGTCGGCGGCGATTTCGATGTCGAACACGTCGATGCCGGCAAATTTCTTGAACAGGACCGCCTTGCCCTCCATCACGGGCTTCGAGGCCAGCGGGCCGATATTGCCGAGACCAAGCACGGCCGTACCGTTGGAGACCACCGCGACCAGATTGGAACGGGCGGTCAGCGACGCTGCCTCGGCCGGGTTCTTGGCGATCTCGGTGCAGGCGGCCGCGACGCCCGGCGAATAGGCCAGCGCAAGATCGCGCTGGTTGGCGAGCGGCTTGGTCGCCTGGATCTCAAGCTTGCCGGGTCGGGGCAGCCGATGATAGGCGAGTGCTGCCGAATGGAGATCTTCAGAATAGGACGACATACGTACTCCCCCGCGCTTCCGACCCGATTCTTGTTTCCTTGTTTTATTTCCCTGGCGCCTTCAGAACAGACCGGATTCCGGGCAGATTGGACCCGATGCGGAGTACGCGCAACCGCTTGGGCGCAACATCGGATTATATGCCTGCCGACACGGCTCTATTGATAGAAATGGCCGAAGCCGCACCCCGCATATGCTTTCTCTACCCATCCTATCGATTGACAATATGACAATCCGCCAACCGCACAATCCGCGACCGGAGCTGAGTAATGGCAAGGATCCTGATCGGCCTCATCACCGCATCCGTCATCGCGGCTGGTGGTTTCTTCGGCTTCGAGTTCTACACCCGGCATCGAATCGCAAGCGAGATCGACGCTGCGTTCGATCAGATTCGCGCCGCGGGCGGCAAGGCGAGCCACGGCAAGGTATCGTTCGACCTGTGGAGCCGCACGGTCGACGTTGCCGATATCGCCACTGAATCGGCCAAACAGCCGTCGGTCACGGTGAAGATCGCCAACCTGACGGTTTCGGGTGCCAGCCAGCCGGCGCCGGGGCGATTCTCGGCGGATAATATCGAAGCCGCCGACGTCGAACTCGGGGCCAGCACGGCCAGCCCGACGAATTGGCAGCTCAGCTACAAAGCGCCGAAAGTTGTCATCAGGAATTATTCGGGCCCCGCGAACCTGCCACAGCCGCCGGCCTCGACCTCGGCGATCGAAATGTACCGCTTCATCCTCGAGCGGTTCGCCACCGTTTCCGCCTCGTCGGTCGAGGCTCCCAGCCTTGCCGGTACCTTCAACGCAGCCACTGCAACGGCTGTCAACTATTCGGACTTCGCATTGCGGGACATCAAGGACGGCAAGATTGCGACATTGCAGATCGAGCGCGTACATTTCACCGCCAACATGCAGCAAGCCGGCAAGTCCGATAAGCTGACCGGAGATATCGCAAATGTCGTCTCGCATGATTTCGACGCCACTGCGGCCGCCGCCATGTTCGATCCGCAGAAGGCCGACGACAACAGCTATCACCGAATCTACGGCCCGGTGACGGCCGGCCCCTATACCGTCAGCTCCGATCAAGGCGTGCAAGTGCGGATCGACGGAGTGACCATCGATGATGTCGCGGTGCGGCCATCGGGGCTGCAACTGCCGGCGCTGCTCGCCATGATTCCCGCAGCCGCAACTTCGCCCCCGACCCCGGAGCAGACGCGTGCGATGATCGAAAAGGTCGCCGGCATCTATGGATCGATACGCATCGGAAAGGTCGAAATGAGCGGCTTGTCGATCGGCACGCCGCAAGGCCCGCTCAAGCTCGCAGCGATCCGGTTCAATCTGCAGGACGGCAAGATCGGCGAATTCGCGATGGAGGGTCTCGACGGTCGCGGTCCGAAGGGACCGGTGGAGATCGGGCGCTTCGCGCTCAAATCGCTCGATATCGCCAACCTCCTGCGCGTATCCGCACGGTTCGCGAACCCGGCGCAAAAACCGACGCCCGACCAGCTTCTCGGGCTGCTCCCGCTGCTCCAGGGCGTTGAGGTCAAGGGCGTCGTGACGCCCTTCATGGACACCGGCAAAACGGTCAAGCTCGACAACTTCAGCCTGAACTGGGGCGAGTTTGTCGGGCCGATCCCCAGCCGGGCGCGCCTGACCCTGAAAATGACGACGCCGGTCGATGCGAACAAGCCGTCGATGGCTGCGCTGGTCGCAGCCGGCATCGACACCATATCCACCGATGACGACCTCGGCGCAGCCTGGACCGAGGCATCGGGCGCCTTCGTGCTCGATCCCGTGAAGATCCAGATCGGCGGCATCATGGAAGCTTCCGCCCGCATCTCGCTCGGCCATGTGCAGCGGCAGGTGTTTTCGCTCAACCCGCAGCAGGCCACCGCGATGGCGGCGCAAATCGAGGCCGGCACGATCGAGATCACCGCGCATGACATCGGCGGCGTCGATCTCGCGGTCAGGCAATACGCCCGCAACCAGAACGTCAGCGCGGACGCGGCGCGGCAAGCCATCGTCGAGGACATCCGGACCAAGAGCACCGGCGCGACGGAGGCCAATCCCGATGCCGCCATCATCGTCGACGCATTGGTCGGCTTCATCGAGAAGCCCGGGGGCACGCTGACGCTGAAGCTCACGCCGCGCGGCAAGGTACCGGCGATGCTGCTGATCCAGCAAGCGAAGGACGACCCGCTCGGCGCGCTGGCGCAGTTTCAGGTCGAAGCTTCGACGCGACAATGAACCACCAACCCTGGAAGAACCTCACGTCCGGTCCGGCAGGTTGAGCCGGATGTGAAGCTCGCGCAATTGCTTGGTGGTGACGTCGGACGGCGCCCCCATCATCAGGTCCTCGGCGCGCTGATTCATCGGGAACAGCACGACCTCGCGCAGGTTCTCCTCGCCGCACAACAGCATCACGATGCGGTCGATACCGGGCGCGATGCCGCCATGCGGCGGCGCGCCAAGCGACAGCGCGCGCAGCATGCCGCCGAATTTTGCCTCCAGCACATCTTCCGGATAGCCCGCGATCGCAAACGCCTTCTTCATCACGTCGGGGCGATGGTTGCGGATCGCCCCCGATGACAATTCGGTGCCGTTGCAGACGATGTCGTACTGGATTGCCTTGAGGCCGAGCAGCGCGTTGGTGTCGTTCGGATCGAGCGCGAGGAACGCCTGCGGCTCCATGTTCGGCATCGAGAACGGGTTGTGGGAGAAATCGATTTTCTTCTCCTCCTCGTTCCATTCATACATCGGAAAATCGACGATCCAGCAGAACTCGAAACGCCCTTCAGCGATCAGCTTCAACTCCTGACCGAGCCTGGTGCGGGCGAGACCGGCAAATTTCCAGAATTTTTCGGGATCGCCCGCGACAAAGAACGCGGCATCGCCCTCCTTCAATCCAAGCTGGGCACGGATCGCGGCGGTTCGCTCGGGTCCGATGTTGTTGGCGAGAGGACCTGCGCCCTCGCCGCCCTCGCGCCACATGATGTAGCCGA
>JAGXAF010000276.1 GCA_018971675.1 Bradyrhizobium sp. | reverse complement strand
TTCATAATATATCTTTAAGGTGGATGCAACACCTAAGAAATGCGGTTCCTAAAACAAGCCGGATGCGGCACAAAAAAGATATATTGAAAATATTTCTTTTACGTGCCAAAACACTACGGCGCTTCCTGTTCAAAGGCATTGGGCCTCGCAGCGACTCGGATACCTGAAAGGCTGGAGGATGACTCACGTCGTCACCGAAAATTGCATCAAATGCAAATACATGGATTGCGTCGAGGTCTGTCCCGTCGATTGTTTCTATGTCGGAGAAAACATGCTGGTCATTCACCCCGACGAGTGCATCGATTGCGGCGTTTGCGTGCCGGAATGTCCGGCCGAGGCGATCTTCCCCGACAGCGATCCGGCTGCTGAACCGCGCTGGATCGAATTCAATCGCCGGTACGCCGAGCTCTGGCCGAACGTCGTGGCAAAGGGTGCCCCGCCTGCCGACGCCGATTTCTGGAACGGCATACCGAACAAACTGGGCGAACACTTCAGCCCGAAGCCGGGCGAGGGCTGAGGCCCTCGTCTTTCGATCCGCCGTGATGGTCGCCGCGGCGGTCGAGCAGATCTTGATGCGACCGCAGGAGAACCTGAATGTCCGACACGAACGAAGATCAAGCCATCATCGATGTGCGCGAGCTTCCGCCCGCTCAGCGGCACCAGAAGATCTTTCGACTCGTCAATGCGCTCGCGCCCGGGCGCTCGTTCATCCTGGTGAACGATCATGATCCCAAGCCGCTCTACTATCAACTGGAGGCCGAATATCCGAAACAATTCTCCTGGGCCTATGTCGACAGCGGCCCCGCGGTCTGGCGCGTCGAGATCGGAAAGGTCGCCTGA
The DNA here is from genome assembly GCA_018971675.1 of Bradyrhizobium sp. GTDB lineage: Bacteria > Pseudomonadota > Alphaproteobacteria > Rhizobiales > Xanthobacteraceae > Bradyrhizobium. The sequence goes on along the minus strand of JAGXAF010000276.1, from coordinate 3,366 downwards.
ACATTCCCCGGCGAACGGGAGCGAAGCAGCAACGCTGCGCTTCCGTCCCTTCTCGAGGCGAGAGCAATCATGATCGGAGCGTCTCTTTCCAGATGGACGATGAGTTATTTCTCGGTCGCTCTGCTTTCGCTTCTGGGCGCCGAAGCGCTCATGGTCTCGGGCTTCGGCTTTCCAAGCCGGCCGATCACAGCGCCGCAAACGCTTGTTCTCGTGCATCTGACCGTGATCGGCTGGCTCAGCCTGTTGATGTCCGGGGCTCTCATTCAGTTCGTTCCCGTTCTTGTCGCAAAGCCGCTCGCCCATCCGGATCTGCCCGCCGTCGCGCTCGCCCTTCTCCTGATCGGGCTGGCAGGTCTGATTGCAGGCTTTCTCGATATACCGGGTATTTCCTCCACCTCGATGCCATGGTTGCCGTTCGGCGCGATGGTCCTGTCGGCGGGATTTGTGCTCAATCTGTGGAATCTCGGCCGAACCCTGTGGTCGGCGCGTCCCATGGGCCTGCCTGCGCGCTTCGTTGTCGCCGGTCTCGTCAGTCTTGCCGGCGTCGTGGCTCTGGGAATTGTGTTTTCCCTGACGCTCGCCCGATGGACAACGAGCGAGGTTCTCACCACGCTGACCGCGCACGGGGTTGCGCTTCATGCCGCGCTGGGCCTCGGCGGCTGGCTTGGTTTCACGGCAATGGGCGTGAGCTATCGTCTGCTTGCGATGTTCATGCTGGCGCCGGAAGAGAAACGCTGGACCAGCCGCATCGCCCTCGGCGCCGGAACCGCGTCGATCGTTGTGCTGCTGGTCGGCGGACCGGCGTGCCTGCTCTTCGGCCTGAAACTGGATCACGTTCTCGTCGTGGCGCTTCTGATGGCCAGCATTTGTGTGGTGTTGTACGGCCACGACGTCGTGCGGCTCTATCGAACCCGCAAGCGACGGCACATGGAGCTGAACACGCGCATGGCTGCCGTGGCGCTGGGTGGCCTCGGCATCGCGGCCCTTCTGCTGTTGGCGTTGGCGGCCCTCGGAGACGTGGCGCGATATATCGGCGCGGTCGTATTCCTGGTGGCGTTTGGCTGGCTATCCGGGCTGGGTCTCGCCAAGCTGTACAAGATTGTCGCCTTTCTCACCTGGCTCCAATGCTATGGCCCGCTGATCGGCAAGCGGGCGACGCCGCGCGTTCAGGATCTCGCCGATGAACCGCGCGCGATGCCCTGGTTCTGGCTGTATTTCGCGAGCGTGGGCGCTGCATCGGTGGCAGCTTTTCTCGACACTCCGCTCGTTTTCCGGATCGCGGCACTCGGGATGCTCGTCGCCACCGCCGGCATTTGCGCCGAGCTCGTCCGGATTCGCACCCTGAAATCCGTTCCGACGCCGATGTTGCCCGAAGGCGTCCAGGCGCGCCCTCGACTGATCCTGCCTAGCCTGGAAAGATGAGGAGTAACCGATGACCCAAGTGCCACATGAACTCGATGTCCGTCCGATCCTGCGGGCCGGCGGAGAACCATTCGCCGCCATCATGGATGCTGTCAAAGGGCTCGGCCCCGAGCAGCCCCTCCGGCTGCTCGCGACGTTCGAACCGACGCCCCTGTACCATGTGCTGGCCAAGAGGGGCTTCGGCCACGCCGCACGAGAGATCGGCGACGGCGATTGGGAAGTGCTGTTCACACCGAACGCCAAGGCTTCGGTCACGCCTACGGACCAGCCGCCCGCGCGGAACGCGGCAGCTGCTTCGACCGGCAACTGGCCGGCGCCCTCCCGCGAACTCGACAATCGCGATCTCGATCCGCCGGAGCCGATGGTGCGCACGCTCGCGGCCGTCGAGGAGTTGCAGCCGGGCGGAGTCCTGTGCTCGCTGCTTTGCCGCGAACCCGTCTTTCTCTTTCCCGAATTGGCCAAGCGCGGACATCAATGGTCCGGAGCGTTCGAGCCGGACGGAACGACCTACAAGCTTCTTGTCCGCAAGGCTTCGCAAAGGGAACCGGCGGCATGAACGGCAGCAGCGAACTCGTCGGCCGCGTGCGCGAAGCGCTGCGTGAGGTAATCGACCCGGAAATCGGCTTCAATATCGTCGACATAGGTCTCGTGTACGACATAGCCCTTGAGGAGGGCGGCATCGTCAAGGTGACGATGACGACCACCACCAGAGGCTGTCCGGCGACGGATTTCCTGAAGGACGGCGCCGGCGAAGCCGCACACAACGTCGAGGGCGTGCAGTCGGCCGATATCAGGCTCACCTATGATCCTCCCTGGACACCGGACATGATGAGTTCTGCAGCGAAGCAATATCTCGGAATTCGCTGAGAACGCGAGAACGGGCTGATACGGGTTTCGACTACTCGACGCTGGACCCCCGTCGTATCGCCGCAGGAACAGATCATCGGGTTGCCTCTCGATGGGTTGCAGAAGCTTGCGGACGCCGGCAACGCAAATGCGGCCTGCCGTGTGGTGCGGCGGACTGAAACGAAAGAGCGGAGTGAAATGAATGAACGAACAATCGGAGCCTTGGAAGGCGATTCCGCCGGACCTCCCGGCCGACGTCGTGGTCTATGGTCGGACACGGGACTTCACGCCGGAGACTCTCCCCGAAGCGTTCAAGTCCGCACATACGACCAAGTCCGGGGTGTGGGGTTTGATCCGCGTCCTCGAAGGTCGCTTGTCTTATCACCTGGAGCCGCCGCACCAGGGTTCGAAACTGGTGTCCGCCGGCGAAACCGCTCCGATTCCGCCGGACATTCCGCACCGGGTCGCGTTTGTCGAAGGCGGCCGTTTTTTCGTGGAATTCTTCAAGAAACGAAACCCATGAGGAACGACATAGGCTCGCCAGTTCGTCCGCGCGTCCCCCATGTCGGAGCGCCGGGCATTGCCGTGGGGATCGACGAGGAGTTGATCCGCGCCGTGGTCGAAGCCTTTTACGCCCGCGTGCGCACGGACGCGGATTTAGGCCCCATTTTTCAGAGGATCCTGGACTGGCCGGCGCACCTCGCCCGCATGTGCGATTTCTGGTCCTCGGTCATCCTGATCACGGGGGCTTACAAGGGCGACGTGATCGGCCAGCATCTTCTGTTGCCCGGTCTCACCGAACGCCATTTTGGCAAAATGGATCGAACTGTTCGAGGCCACGACGAAAGAGCTTTGCACGCCCCAGCAGGCCGCCGTGTTTTCGACGCGAGCGGCAAAAATCGCGGAAGTCATCAAAGCCGCCCGAAGAAGATCGGCACAGGCTTAACCCGGACGTTGCAAACTGTCGCTGCCGCCTTGCAAACGATGAACCGCCAGCATACCGAACTCTGCGCCGATTCGGTCACCGGGTGACAGGCTGGGTCAACCGCCGATCACAACTGCTGAATCCTTGCAGCTTGCAAAAACATACGTGCGATG